>NZ_JAMQAU010000007.1:0-272182 GCF_023701505.1 Pseudomonas sp. SR18
ATTACGAGCACAAAAGTGCGGAAGGAAAATCAAGCTCCCAAATCGCTACGATCCAACAGTTCGACAAATCATTAACAATATTTAAGATCGACGACGATCAAACCCTTTATTGGTTGAGCCGCCAGAGTGAGTACCGACTGGGTGCAGGAAGGCATAAGATTCAAGTTCGTAAGTTTATTACCGCGCAACAGCAAACTGCTCCGATTGAAATGACTGTTGATCTGGTGGGCGGCCGTACCTATGGACTTTACGGAATATCATCGTTGACATGGTGGAGGTATGAAATTCGTGACGTTGAGACTGGGCAGCCAGCTGATGTCGCAGACCCTGTTGTCAATGCAACACCTCCTGCACCGCTTAAATAGTTGGCCCGATAACCTCGTCGCCGGGGTCTTTCCTAATGGCGAGCAGGCTTTTATTTCGGAATTCCCGCGCCACACTTTCTGTAGGTTCGAAAACGTGGCGCGGCGGATTCAGCAGCGGCTGGCACTTTGCGGAACCCATCGCATGCAGGTGATGAATCATCAGCGTCATCGCCTCGCCCTGCTCAGTAATGCCTGACCACTCCATCAGGTCGGCCAGGGCCTGCCGGGTGCCTGGGCGGACACGAAGCCTAAGCTCTTCCTCCGCAACTGCCACTCGCTTCCTGGCAGACTTGGCCGAGCGTTCTTTCTGGGGTACTGCTGCCATGGCCTACCTCTTCTATTCCGCTGGCCGGCAGTGCGAGCCAGGTTTGACGTTTGCGTTGCTGTACGCGGGCTATGCGGCGCATGAGTCGACCTTCACCTGGTGCCAAGCGCCGACGGCTTCGAAGATCCGCGCGGCGTGCGCCTCGTCCAGCGACATCGCTTCAGGAATGGCGATCCAGCCCGAAGCCACCATCTGGCTTTGATTGGCCTCGTCGCGCAGCTTCTTGTAGCAATGCTCGATTACGTCCTCCAGGTGATCGGAGAGGTAAACGCCATCGGGCGCCACCTCCACCGACTTGCTGTAGCGGTCGCCGCGGGCGTCGATGCAAAGCGCGCTCAGGTAGATCGTCCAGCGGTGGGGGATACCGCAAACGGCTTGGCCGATCTTCCCGGGCGCGATGTTCTTCAGCGACTTGTAATTAATCATGCCCTGTCGGCCGCTGGGGTCGATATTTACGACGGCGACGTGGTTGGAGGCCAGCAGCGAGCGGCACGACCGGGCGATGCGTGCCTGCAGGCTATGCGGCTTGCGCTTGCTCATAATGCCTCCGCTAGTTTGCGCAGCGCCTCACGCTCGGCCCGAGTGATGGGCGGCTTGCGGCGCTTGAGGATGGTGTCGGGGTCGATCTTGGTGGAGCGCTTCGCCGGCGGCGGGTTGATCGCCGGGCTTTCGCCCAGGTAAATCGTTCCGCCGGCCGCTAGGAACTGCGCCGTGCGCACCGATATTGAGTCGGCGTGCAGACGCTGCTGTTCAACCAGGTTGAGGTGGTTGCTGATCATGATTACCTCACTTGATGCGGATTGAACTGTCGCCGCGCTCTAGGTGAGCCCATTTCGGCTCTTCGATCAGCTCATGCTCGGCATCTTCGCCGGCGGACATGCGCTTACGGACCGCCTCGTTATGCTCGCGGATCTCCTTGAGCTTGGAGGCAATGGCTTTTTTGTCCGGAGCAATGCTCGACTTCACAGTGGTCAACTCGTCCGGCACGGCGTCTTCGTTGTCGACGATCACCCGTTCGCTTCCCATCGCCAGGGTAATGGTGAAGAGCGGACGCTTGATCGACTTGATATTGGCGGCTTCCATGTTGCGGCGCAGGTAGTCGCTGATCTGTGCCACGCTGTTGGACTTGATCCGCTTGAGTTCGGCCAAGCGTTCGATTTCGTTTTCGATGGCGGTCACGTCGCTTTCGATATTGCGACGCAACATAACGATGTTGTCGGCCTTGATGTTGAAGTCGCCTTGAACCTCGTCCATGGCGTGCTGCAAGGCCTCTTTCAGGCCTTCATCGTCGGTGTCGGCCATGGCTTGGAGTTCGGCGAGTTTGCCGGTGAGTGCGTAGAGCTGGGTCATGCTGCTGCCTCCGTGCCTTTCTCAAGGCTGGCTTTGCGTTCTTCGAATGCGCGAGTGATACGTGCGATGAACGCGGGCTCATTGCGGCGAGTGGCTTCGCGGATGTATTTCACGTTCAAGGTTTTGAGTTCGTAAACAGTGACGGCCTTTCCGATGGTCTCAACCGCCGAGGCGAGCCAGTCCACTCGCTCCTGCTTTTGGCGCAGGATTTCGGCGTCCTTGTCATCAGCGCTCGCAATGGCCTCTTCACCTTTGAGCTGTTCAACGTAGCCGGCGTCGTCGAACATGCCCAAGAACACGTCAGCGCTGAAACCGAGCATCGACAGGGACTTCTTGATGGCGTCGGTCAGCGACTTTTTCGGCGCTTCTCCGTCGGTGGTTGTGCCATAGGTGGATTTGTAGAGGTAGCGGGTACACCCGTACTGCTCGATCTCGCCGCGCTTACCATCCAGCTCAAACCAGAAGCTGATCTTGATGGTGTGGTTGAGTTCTCGACCTAGCACGATGCGCTTGTCGCCTTCGCCACTGACCATTTCAGAGCCTTCGTCGAAGCGCTCTTCGGTAACTTTCCAACCGAACCCAATGCCGACAGGGCCGAAGATCTCGGTGGCCTTCATGATCATCGCCGTTCCGTTGAGGCTGGTGATGTTTTGCCCACCGACCTTTGCCGCTTTCGTATGGCTGGTGTCGGTCTTGCTGACCTGGTCCCAAATCCGCATATTCGTGGACATCATTTATTCCTCCAGCCGCTTGCGCGCTTGACCAACTCCTTGAAGGAAGCCGCCGGCAGCCTGCTCATGTATTTTTTGTTGTCGCGGTACCACTCTTCCAAAGCCGCCTTAGGCGTCTGAATGGCTACGACGTGGGCGACCTGCTGCTTGTACGAGGTCGAGTTGGCGATTTGCGAGTAGTACGCGCCGCGTACCACCACGGTATTGGTCATGCCTTGCTTGACCAGGTTGTTCAGCTCTTCCTGGGATTGCACGGCGATGGCGCCTGGGTGCTTCTTCTGGAAGAGCCTGTAGCAGGCTTCTTTCACCAACTCGGTGCTGCCGTACTCGACATATTCAACGTCGGGAATGCCCGCTTCGATCTTCTCTGCGACCTCGTCCAGGCGTCCGGTGTCGATCCAGGCGTTTTTGGATACCTGTTTCAAATCCCAGCCGCTAACCGTCTGGCGGTCACGCTCAAGCTGCAGGTATTCGGGGAGGATGTCGTAGCCGTAGGTCAGGTCGGTATCGCAAACGAAAAGGGTGCCGACGTAGAGCTTTCCAGGCCGGGAGGGCAGGATGTGGCCGTACTTGGTGCCGATTACATCGCTCATCGAGGGCTGCATGCGCAGGCACATGCTACGAATTTCGGCTTCGTCATCCTCGGTGAGGCCCGAGACGACGAATTCAACACCCTGATTCTGGCGGTGCGCCGGTGTTTCGTTGATGCACAGCACCTCCGCATCGAACTGGTCGCTGTGTCGAAACTCAGGTACCCACTGCTTGTTGCCGTTCCAGACCTTCACGTCGTAGCCGTGGCGGGTAAGTACCAGCAGGGCAATCTTGTAGCCCTCGCCAAAACTGCCGATGGCGTCTGACCGATCTGCCTTGGATGTGCTGCCCAGCACCAGGGTGCTGGCCTCCAGCCTTGCAAAGCGGCTGGTGATGAACAGTTGGCCGTCAGCGAAGGCGTATTCGAAAGGTGACTCACTATCCAGGGCGTTCTGGACCAGCTCCCGGATGGCCTCTTTCAGGCCCCAATGGCGAACGTAATCGCGGGACAGGGGAAGTTCGTAGGACTTGGAACGGATGCGATCTGCAATTGCTGCGAGCATGACTATCTCCCGCGCCATCCTTGCGGGGCGCTTTTCATGATTTAGGCGGGTGTGAGATATTCCCTCAATTACCGATGTAATGAGGTCAGGGAATGGCTAAGGCGAAGATCGTGAAAGCCCCGATACCACGGTGTGGTTTCTACGGAGCGACCATCAAAAACACGCGTCTTGATCAACGATCGACACTTGAAGAGACGATGATTAATCTTGCTACGGCTCTGGGCATGCCTCTGATATATAAGGCATTAACTGGACGGGATAGCTATATTTATGAGCCTCAAGGAAAAGGCTATTACTATTCCTACCAGAGCGCCTCGAATACGATTCTTGAGCTTTCAAGGGACGTCGCCCTAAAAGCGGCCGCTGATCGCAAAAAGGCTGCGTCAGATCGCAAGGCTGCCAGGGATGCTCAAAACGCGGCGAAAGCTGGTGACGATCACTGATCCTGCTTTCGGTATCGCAGCACCTGCAGGACGCGACCGCCGTAACCAGGTTCTGCGTACTGCTCAACCGGCGCGCCGAAGAAGCCGCGGCGTTCGGCCAGGCTGTAGGCTTCACGCAGGTTGTGAGCGCTGATGTCTTCGAGCTGCTCGTCGACCAGTGATTTAACCGGTGCTGTTGTCACGCTGCCTCCTTGCGCTGCTGGCAGATCTTGAGCAGGCGCTTGCAGTAGTGGTTGAATTCTTCGATGGAGATCACGCTGCCGGTGAGCATATTGGTGATCATCCGCTGGACTACGATCTGGGCGCTTGGCTCGATGCCAGGATGCTCCAGGGCTTCAAGCGCTTCGTCGATGAGGATGTGCGGGCTCATAGTTCGCTCTCCACGTCGTCTTCCGCCTCTTCCCGCTCTGCTGTAGCCGCGTCGGCTGCGTAGGGCTTCAGGAGGTCCATGGCGATCCGTTCAGCGGCTTCGATGGGGCGTTGTTCACCCATCAGCTCAGCGGCGTGGCCGCGTGAATCCGCCTGGCTACCCAGGATCGAAGACAGGAACAGCCGGGCAAGTGAGTCGCGCTCGTCCAGGCCGTCGATTTGGCGCTGGTTCAGGTGGCCTTGCAGGTAAGTGCAGAACCGGTCAAACGTCACTACCTGCGGCTGACCGTAGCGGCGCTTCCACTTGATGTCCATCCCGCACACCAGCTGCTCGGCCGAGTGTTCCAGCCACTCCTGCTCCGCGCTCGCCTCGCTGACCTCTGGAGGCAACTGAGCGTCGTAACGCTCCTGGCAAATCTTCAATGCTGCGTTCATCGTCGCCTCCAAGGTGGCGGGTTGTTCACCTGTATTCGTCAACACTCATGCCTCCCGCTGGTTGCCGATGGGCGCGGGGGAGGAGTGCTGACGGGTATAGGCGGGGAAGCGCTTATCGATTGTTGAATCGATAGAGGCTTGATTTTTTGGGGGGGGGTGAAGAAACTCACGCTAGACAGGTTGATAGCTAAGTGACATCTTCCATTTTTGAACAGGAGATGGTCATGGGTTTTAAAACTCAGAAGGGAAAATTTGTTGAACTGCCGGAAGGCTTCACAGCCTCGGTTCATAGCCAGAAAGGTAAGCGGATCGAGATTAAGGCTTCAGGCCTTTACATAAACTGGGATTACAATACCGTCTGGGTTAACTACGCCGGAGATGATTCGCAGAAGTCATACACGACTTTTGAGCTCCCATCTGACGGTACGTTTTTAAGGGATCTAGCTGCTCAATTGATTGAGTTGGCTGAAGAAGTAGATCCTGAGTAAAGACCCCATAAGTTCAGTAGTTTTGTCCGGCCCCTCCGAACGTTGAAGGGGCTGGTTGTCAGGCTGTAGCTGGGATCACCACCAATACGGTATTGACCATCGTTCCGGCTTGCTTGAATGAGGCTTCTGGCAGGGTTTCGATACTGCCGCCGCGCTGCTCCACAATCCCGCGAAAGTCTCGGGTCAGAGCGTCATCGCGGAAGGTCACACCGGAAGGCATGATCGCCACCAATCGGCCACCGGGCTTCAGGAACTTGAGGGCATGGACAACGTGATGAATGTCACTGCGTTTCTTGTCGAACGGCGGATTCATCAGCACCCGGTCGTAGATGGGCTTTGGCTCAACCTGTAGGAAGTCGCCAGGCTCAGAAACACCCGACAGCGGCAGCCTCAGTTCAATCAACGCTTTATGGTTGTCCGGCAGTAGTTCGTGCATGTCGACCATGACGCCTACCGCTGCTGAGTTGGCGGCCACCGCTAGGGCGCCGCGACCCGCACTTGGCTCCAGCACCATCATCCCGTCGCCAATCATTGCGAGATCCGCAGCCTGCTTTGCAACGTGCGGCGGTGTGGGGAAGAAGCCGAAATCCTGCGGAACAGTAACCTCGCCGGTCATCAGGATGTTTTCGATTGCGTCGGCAGCGTTACCGGCGAACAAGTGGGCTTTTGCCTTGGTGTTCCACTTGCCGCCGGCGGCCTTGAGCGTCTTGTCGAGGCGCTGGTACAGGGTCTTATCGAGCTGGCCGCCGGTGATGAACAGCTTGTTGTCTTCGGTGCGCGAGGCGCTGAGCAGCGCCATTACTTCGTTGTCGACTTTCATTTGTGACTCCCGGTTGTTTTCCCAATGCACCCGACCGAGCTGCAGTTGGGTGCATCAGTGAAAACTTCCGCCGTGACCCGCTACTGGCGTCGGTCACCGGGTTGAATCAAATGTCACTCCAGCCGCGGGCCTTTCGGCTTGTTCTCCCGCTGGATAACTGTTCTTGGCGCTTTACGCTGCACGCCCGGGTCAGTTGCCAACCCTCTGAACCGTTTAGGCCGGTTCATCGCTGCCTTTGAATCTGAGCCGGCGGTGATCCGGCAAGGGGTGTCGCTAAAGAGCGGCGGGCTGTGAGGCCCTGACGAGTCCCTGTTGGGTGACTCGATGGATTCAATCTACAACCCAAAATTGTAATCTGCAACTCTAAATTGTAATTATGGACGATGAAAATTGTAGCCCCTTAGGAATCAGGGGCTTATAGGTGCTCTTAGATGGGGGGAGCGTTACGGGGAGGCCTGACTAGGCAGCACGCTCGTAATCAATGATGGCAGCGGCTGCCTCTTCGGCGCCGTAAAAAATGTGTGGCTCAATGCCGTCTTCAAGACTCTGGCGCTGGAGATCCTCAAGACTTTGCTCGTATTCTGCTATAAGCGAGGGATCAAACCTGTCTAGCTCCTTTGGCGTCCAGATGAATAGGGTGCATTTATTCTGCGGGGCGTCGGCGACCTTATGCTTAACGAAATGCAGATCCCATAGTCGGCTCTTGGCGCCGTCTACGTGGCGGCTTATTTGCTTCGACGGTTTTATCTTGGCCAGGCTGGCTGCCATGCGATTACCAGCAAAGAACAGGCTGCCACGCGATCCCTGAATTGCTTGGGTATGCAAAGGCAAGTTAAAGCGATCCCTCAGGCGGGGGAGAATGCCCAGCACTCGATCCTGTATGTCAGATCGTAGCTGGCCAAGATTTGCCTCGTAGGCAACCGGATCGTCAGACTCTTCGTCCTCTTCCATCAGAGCCGAGGCATGAACGGTGGAAAGGCTTGAGGTAAGGCTGGATGCTTGTTGGAGGATATGGGTCATGTTGTTGCCCAACCCCCTGCGGGTCTTGCCGATGACTACTCCGTGAATGCCGCATGAGAACTGCCCTCCGAAGCCGCCTTCGGCAAACTCCAGGGCGCGGGACAACGCAAGCCCCATCATTCGTTGCATGCCTACCGCCGAGCTGCCATATAGGCATTTCAAGGCCTTCTCACTAATAGTGAGGCAGCCGTTGACCTCGTCGCCAGAAGCTGCGACCACTGCAATAGTTAGACGCTCGCCGGACTGAACGATGGGCTCCAGGTAAACAGGGGCCCAATCCGCCTCATACTCAGGAAAGCTGGGGAATTCAGAGAGATCTGGGAGCATCCTTTAGACCGCCATGGTTTTCTGTTTGAAGCCGAGAGCCCCATCCATTAGAGCACTCATATGTTTTACGCGTGACTCGAGGAAGTCCACCACTTTGTCGACATGGGCCTGGTCGACTTGGCAGTAATGCGGCTGACTCGCCGCAGCATGGCTCCTGAAGTTAGCAGTATATGCTGGCGCAGATCGATCTTTCAGCTTTTTGGACGCCTGGTGTCTTTCAAACTCAGACACCTCTCCGATGACCATCCCCAGAAGATGGTTCCGGATATTTTCGCTCGCTTGGAGGCTTGGTGCTGATAGCGCCTCCTCGTGGTCGATCAGCCAAATAGCTCCATCGCCACCTATAAGGAGGTTGCGCAAATTCCTGTCGGTGTTAGCGAGGAGTTCGTCGAAGACAATGGCGGCATGCAGGTGTGACCACTTATTGAGTAAGTGTGAGACCTTGTCGAAATTGATCACGCGGCTCATAGGCACCGCATTGGTGTCCACGCTAGCCAATACGATGCACTTACCCTGTCCTCGCCCAACGTCTTTTCCGCGGGCAACCGCAAGAGCAGTTAGGGGAATAGGTAGGCCAAAATATCTTCCGATGCTCGCGCTCATGGTTTCGGCGAACAATCGCTCGGCAGGCAATACCTTTATGTATGCATGAAGGTCTCTACGGTAGCCTTTCAGCCCGCTGATGGTGCCGTAGAAAAGTGGGTGCTGACCCTTTACGTCTGGGTCAATAACAGCCTCGCCCTGGAGATAAAGGGCGAGTGGAATGTCAATCGGTTCCGGTTTTGCGTTTTGCATGTGTAGGGCCGCTTTCCTTGGCTACTGACTTCTTAAGGCCATGACCGATCATCTTCACCATATCTCCCGAATCACCGCCAGCGTCTGCATTTTTAAACGCGGATTCTGCGAGTGCATCCAATTCATCAGGAAGATTTGGCACGTTTTCCCCCGAGGAAACGTTTCTTTCAATCATGACCTTTGCCATGGCTGTAAGAAGTGACACATCACTCTCTCCGAGCTCCCCTTTCTGAAGCGCTCGGGACACTACATCACGGAGGATTTTTTCCACTCCGCCGGACGAGCTGATCCTCAGGTTTTTGGCCGCAGCGCCTTTGATTTCGGAGCCCGTCAGAGGAGTGAAGTGTGGAGTGCTAAATGAGCCCGATTCGCCCATCAAGTGGGAGATTGAAACCTTCAGCGCGCCTGCAATTCCTTCAAGTTTCTTCGGGCGGGGAACATTTTTGTCTGCCTCCCAAGCCTGGACGGACTGAGGCTTAACTCCCAATAGACGAGCGAGTTCCGACTGGTTCAGCCCGACAGCCTCTCGCGCAGCAGCGATTCTTTTTCCGATTGTGCTCATAGAGACACTTTACAACTAGTCGTTGTAACCAGCATTGCAATTCTCAGTTGTAGTTTTCGGGCAAAGGTTGTAACTTTGCGTTGTAAGTCAAATTTTAGAGGTGCCTATGAACCAGAACGCAGCCGTGCGTGCAGCTGAAGCAGCAGGAAGCCAGTCCGCCCTTGCTCGCGTTCTTGGCTGTACGCCTCAAAACGTTCAGAAGTGGTGCGCAACAGGTCGCATCCCAGCTGAGCGCGTTATTCCAGTAGAGCAAGCCACCGGCATTCCACGCCATGAGCTTCGTCCAGATATTTACCCGATCGCCGCTTAACGCATTTCTTACGCCCTTAAAAAGTCCGGAATTTTGCTCATGCCAGATATGAGCGCCCCATGCCCATTCCAGCGACGAAGCAATCTTGACCGCAAACGACCCAAGGAAAAACTAGGACATGAAAACGCCCGTACTAGAGACCCGCCGCCAAGTAATGGCAGCCGTGTCCAACGCTTTCCCTGGTGGGATGGATTGCGCAGCTGCTCGCCTTGGCATCAAGGACAAGCGCCTGGAGAACCAGATCTATGAAACCGCCGGGTGCAAGCCGCTGAGCGATGCCGAGATCTTCGTGCTGGAAAGCGAAACGAAGACCGAGCACCTGCCGGACTACATCTGCGCGATGTACGGCGGCGTGTTCGTGAAGATCCCGGAAGCCGGGGAGTTGGACAACGTCGATCTGTATCAGCGCTCGCTGGCTGCATCCGCACAGCGTGGTGCGCTTGACCAGATGGTGGCTTCCGCCCTGGAAGACGGCGAAATCGATTCGAACGAAGCAAAGAAGATCCGGGCCCTGCACGCCAAGTACATGTCGGCGAGCCTTGAGGCTATCGGGGCGGTAATTGAGTTGCACAAAGCCCGCGCATAAATCGCAGGCACAAAAAAGCCAGGTTCGTGGCCTGGCTCATTGCTACATCAGCGAGGTGATCATGAATACACAATCCATCCCCGTCAATACCCCCAACAATCTCGCGCCACGTTTTTCGCAATCGCAAAACGTGGCGCGGACAATGTCGTCTCGGGAAATCGCCGAATTGACCGGCAAGCAACATCAGCACGTTAAGCGCGACGTGGAAAAGATGCTTGGCGAACTCGAAGAAGATGCGTCCAGTTTTGGACGGATCTATTTGGACACAATGAACCGCCAGCAGACGGAGTATTTGCTCGACCGGGAGCATACCGACTGCCTTCTCACCGGCTACAGCGCGGCAATGCGCATGGCCGTTATCAAGCGCTGGCGAGAACTGGAAGGTGGCCGTGTCATTGCAACCCTCCCTGACTTCTCAAATCCGGCAGCGGCTGCCCGCGCATGGGCGGACGAGGTAGAGCAGAAGCAGGCGACTGAACAGGCTCGCCTTCAGTTGAGCGTTGAGGTGCAGGCTCAGGCAACCAAGATCCATTCCTTGGAGAACTTATTCAAGGAAGGCATGACCCACACCCAGTTCTGCAAGGGCCTCAATGGGGTCAACGTCATGCAGGTGGGCAAGTATCTGGAAGCTCGCAGCTGGCTCTACAACGAGAGCAAGTCCGGCCTACGTCACCGTGTTGGCTCCTATGCGCGCGACAAGTACATGACCGAGCACCAGCACGAAGTCACCCCACACGGCAAAGACCCCTTCATCTCCTACACGCCTGTTCTGCTGAAGAAGGGCGCTGCACGCATGTACGACCTTTACCTGGCCGGCGAGCTGCCTATGAAGAAGACCTGGGACGGCCTATTCACCCACGACAAAGCACTGAGGGCTGCGTAATGGCCAGAGCACGTAACATCAAGCCCGGCCTGTTCAGCAACGAGCTGCTGGTCGAGCTTCCAGCATTTGACCGCCTGGCCTTCATTGGTCTGTGGTGCCTGGCAGATCGGGAGGGGCGCCTTGAGGATCGCGTGAAGCGAATCAAGATCGAACTGTTCCCGTGCGATGACTACAACGTGGAAGAAGGCCTGGCACGCCTTGCTGCTGCTGGGTTCATTTTTCGCTACCAGGTGGCAGGATTTTCGGTCATTGAAATCATCAATTTCCAAAAGCACCAGAGCCCGCACGGCTCGGAAAAGGACAGCACACTCCCAGACATTAACGGTTACCTCACTGTTTACGAACGGAAAAAGAACGTTGTAGTCGCAGGCTCTCAACGTAAGGTTCTTGTGGGTGAACAGTCTTTTAACGTTAAAGAACCGTTAGAGCCTGTTAACCCACCGTTCGATAACGCCCTGATTCCTGATTGTGGAATCCTGATTCCTGATTCCGGAATCATTGATTCTCTGAATCAAGATCAACACCACTCTCTCAACGCGGGTGAAGAAATTCCGGGCTCAAGCTTCGAAGGCTTCGATGATCTCGAAGACCTTCCCCCGGAAGAGGCCGAGCCACCTGTTGACCCAAAGACCCCTGTCGAGATGACGCTGGATTGGATGCCTGACGCCAATCTGCTGAAGACGTATTGCGTGCACTTCGGCGTCTCGACTGAGCTGTTCACCAAGGACGCTGTGGCCCCGTTCACCGCTCATCACGAAACAGCAGGCCTCCTGCAAACTCAATCCAAATGGGTGTCGCTACTGGTCAAATGGGTGAGGGACGACAAGAACCGAGCGAGCAATATCCGCCCATTCCCAAAACCCCAAGCCATTGCAAGGCACACCCTGACCGAGAGCCGCGATTACAAAGCAGGCACCAAGGAGAACGCCAATGGCACGTTCCGTCTCTGACCTCGGCCCGCACTTGGACCGTAAATTCGGCGTCATTGGCCGCCAGCCGGCGAGCTGTGGCACCCACGGTGAATACTCGGCGGTGATGCTCAGGGGCGGCGGCGTTTCTGGTTGCCCGATCTGCGCGAGTGACAAGCGCGACATGGAAGAACTTGAGCGCAAGCGCTTTCAGTTCCGGACGCTGCAGCACGACGCCGCCATGATTCCCAAGCGTTTCGCAAACAAGTCCTTCGCCAGCTTTGTGGCGTCGTCGCCGGCACAGCAAGTCGCTCTGGACGCCTGCATGGAGTACGTCGACAACTTCTCGAAACACAAGCAGGAAGGGCGCTGCATGTTACTCCTGGGCAAGGTCGGTACCGGCAAGACACACCTGGCCACATCCGCAGCGAGCGCACTGATTAACGAGTACCTGGTCAAGGCGATCTACCGCACTGTCGGCTCCGTCATCAGCGATATCAAGGCGACCTTCAGCGACAAGTCTGGCGAAACCGAAGCCCACATCATGCGTGAGCTGATCGGCGCTGACCTTCTGGTACTGGACGAAGTAGGTGCCACCAAGCAAAGCGAGTTCGAGCTGGCCACGCTGTTCAGCATCATCAACGGCCGGTATGAGCAGGGGCGCCCGATGATCATCGTCAGCAACCTCTCGCCCGCCGAGCTGAACGATGCCCTGGGCGTGCGCTGTGTCGACCGCATCCGCGAGAACGGCTGCATTGGTGTGGCGTTTGAGTGGGAATCGCAGCGCGGCAAGGAAGGGTTTTGACATGAGTGAACAAAAAAGTTTTGAGCCTGACTTCGCAGCCGAAAGCGAGAAATTCCAAAAGCACGCCATCGGTGCGGGATTCAGCCTTGAGAAGCTGGCAGGTGGTTTTTACGTGGATCAGAAAACCCAGCACGCATGGGCGGAGTGGATTCGCCTTGTAGCCAGGGAGCAACGGACATGACCGACTACATCGAATTGATGCGGCTGGCCGAGGCTGCTAAAGAAGATCCGAATTCGCCATACCTCCCTTGCCCGGTGGCATTCATGAATGCCGCCACTCCAAGTGTGGTTCTGGCCCTGATCGCCGAGAACGAGCGGCTGAAGAAGTTGCGGAGCACGACCGAACGTGATCTTGCGCAAGAGCTTGAGGTTTGGCGTAACGGGCCTTCTTGCTGGAGCTACGGCGACACCGGTGATGTGCATGACATCGTCGGCGAATGGCGCGGCCAATGCGACTGCAATGTAGCCAAGTTGATTGACGCTGCCAGCGAGCTCGACCAACTCAAGGTCAAGAACGAGACGCTGAAGTCCGATATTCAATCCTGGCGCCTCAGCATCGAGGCTGAGCGCAACGTGCATGAATTGTCGCTGAAGGGCGTTCAGGATGAGCTTGATCGCCTGAAGGGGCCGGGCTTCGCCGAAGAACTGGCGGCGCTGCGCAAGAATGCTGCGCGGTATCAGTGGCTGCGCGAGGCTCGTAGCGGCTACATCGAGGTCGTGGAGTGGATCGGCCCGCACGCGACAGGGATGATCGGCGAAGACTTGGACGCACTGCTCGACGGCGCCATGGGCAAGGGAGAGAAGTCATGACTCGCACCCAGGTCGCATTTTTTGTCTGTTCGCTTTATGCGGTGATCGGCGTCTTTGTCGGCGGCGGCATGCGCCCCATGCTGATGCTTGCGGTTATCACGTGCGGCCCGCTGGCACTGCACTATCTGACCAATCCTGGCGGTGCCCAAACAGCACCAGGATCATCCGAAACACGCGAAGCAGAAGGCTTGGATGGTGGTGCCCAATGACCAAGCCAGCCAAACCTCGCCCAATGCCTGTGTACCTGGTGCTGCGCCGCCTGGTCGATCCTGCTACCGGCAAGGAGGTAGCCGCGTTCGTGCCGTCCTCCGACGCTGACCGGTCGATCCTGCGCGAGCGGGAATTCAAGATGAACGCGAAGATCCGCGCCGACCTCAAGCAGCCGCGCAACCCACGGTTCAACGGTTTGGTCCACGGCCTGGGCCGGGTGCTGAGCCAGAACATCGAACGGTTCTCCGGCAAGCAGTCCCACGATGCCATCAAGGCCTTGCAGCTGGAGTCAGGCGTGTACTGCGACGAGGAAGCATTCGACATACCCGGCCTGGGCCAGCTCACCCGCAAGACGCCCCGCAGCCTTTCGTACGACTCAATGGGCGAAGAGGTCTTCCAAGATTTCTGGCGCCAGTGCTGCGCGTACCTGGTGCTGCACGACTGGCCGACGCTCACGGAAGAGCGCCTGACCGAAATGGCAGAGTTCGAAGCATTCAAGGAGGCCGCATGAAGCGCACTCCACTGCAACGGAAAACTCCGCTCCAATCCGGTCCACCACGGCGTAAACGCTGCCCCGAGTGCAGGGTGATGTTCACGAAATCGCGCGAATCGCTGGTGGTCTGCGGAGAGATCGAGTGCGCCATTGCTCACGGCAAGTCAGAGAAGGGCCGGGCGATCGCCGGAAAGGCCCTGGCCGAAGTAGGGCGCCGCGACATAAAGGTCCGGAAGGAGAAGCTGAAGAGCAGGGCGGAGCACCTACGGGAGGCCCAGGCCGCCGTGAACGAGTACGTGCGCCTGCGTGACGCTCAACTACCGTGCATCAGCTGCGACTCAACGCCGAACGACAACGACCTCATGACCGGTAGCCGCTGGGACGCCGGGCATTACCGCTCCGTCGGCGCCTGTCCGGAGCTGCGCTTCGAGCCGCTGAACATCCACCGCCAATGCGTGAAGTGCAACCGCAACCTATCCGGCAACGCGGTGGAGTACCGCATTCGCCTTGTGCAGCGCATCGGCGCCGAGAAGGTCGCCTGGCTGGAAGGTCTGCACGCTGCCTGCAAGTACACCGTGGAAGAGATCAAGGCCATCAAGGCCAAATACCGGGCAATGACCAGAGAACTAAAAAAAGGGGAAGCCGCATGAAGCTGATCAACGCAAGACAGGTATGGGCCGAAGCACAACACGAATCGAACGCGTCGATCAGCGCTGTGGCAATCGACAAGGCTCAATCGGCGCCGATCAAGAAGGGCCAGCGCATGCGCCGCGCCGAGGCCGTGTTCGCTGCTCTGGGGGATGACAAGGAAGAGCGCATCCAGGTTGTGCGCCAGAAGATCAGCATCAGCGAGACGCGCGGGACGCCCCTTGGCCGTTCCACTGCCCGCGCCGCACACCTGGCTACCATCGGCAAAGTACTGCGCGCCATCGACACGCTTCCGTTCCAGGTGCAGCAGTTCGGGCACTATCTCTATCATCCAGCGATGAACATGCGGCACCTGCTGAATGCTGTGCTGCTGATCACCGCAAAGGCCGCGCTGCCAGACCTGACATCCGCTAAGCGCGTGAAGGCGCAGTACCTGGTTACCCTGGCCCTGCAATCGTACAAGGGGGAGGTCGCCGGATCGGCAGAGTGGGGCCCGGCGCGGGTGGCCGCCGAGATGAACACGTTCTTCGGTGTCACCATCGACCCGAAGAACTGGACTCGTGACTGGCTCGACCTGTGGGAATCCCTGAAAGAAGTGATAAAGGAAGTGGATATCCAGGCTCAACAGCCACTTTGGCAGGTGATCCACGCGGAAAAAGATCAAGAGGCGGCATAATCATATTGACATGACGGGGTTTTGCGCGTACTTTTCCCATAATGCACAAGTAACGCGAAACGCACACGAAACCCTGAACCCGGCCAAACGCCGGGTTTTTATTGTGTATCATCAAAGGCTCCTGATATTTGTATGTGCATGGAGCTCAAAAATGATAATTGCTTTAAGTCAGGCGGTTCTTAAAGTTGTAACCGCCCTACCTAAATTTGACGTTACGACTACCACTACTACTGAAGGCGGTAAGAGTTTGCTTTGGCTAATCATCCAAGTGAAGCCGGGTCAGGTAAACAGTCGGGGAGAGGATCTTCCAGATCCCTCTTACTATTGCCGTACAGACGTGCCTCTATACACTAGCGGCGTCGAAGACTCTGATGTGGATAACGCAGTTGTGCATCTGAAGAGTCTCATTAGGAATAATGATCATTCTAACGGCTGGACGAATCTGATTTAACCCATAGACCTCAGCCGTCAAGCCCTGCTTTAGAGCGGGGTTCTTATACTGACAGCTTCAGCTCTATCTCAGGTGGTCCTCGGGAAGGTCTGGACGTCGATAGCTGGTTAGTGCACGGTTGGGGTCATCACCGGCAGTCCGTGAGGACATGCAGTACCTTGCATATGTAAGTGTGGTGTGACCCCGATGATCCATTGAGTCAGGCTTTTTTAGGTAGCCCTAACAAGTTTCGATAAGCAGCTTCGTCTAACTCGTAAAGCTCAGCAGCGGTAAGCTCCAGCCATCTATCGTCCGGTTTCATTCCGCTTGGCATCGCCGAGTAGTTGAAGAGAATTCCCGCGTCGGCTTTTCTTGCTCGGGAGGAGAAAGAGGGGAACGCCCAGTATCTGAAATGATCCTTTATTACCTGTACGAGAGAAGTGCGTAGCGCTTCAGGCGTTACCTCAGATGCAAGGGTATTCAGAACAATATCATTCGCTTCTTCGGTTGTGATTCGTGGATCGTAATGCGCCCACATGCGAAGTTTGTCGAAGTCACGACCATGCCTGTGAGGCGCGTAGAAGAATCGCATTGATTGATATGGTGCCGGTGCTGACAGTCCGAGATGCTTCAGAGCATCCTCCACCTGTTCGATTTTCGATGTGTGCAAGAAATCGACTAGTCGGTCACCTTGAACCTGGTGGACACCGAGTAGGCGGCGGAGATCAGCTTTGCGCATTCCGCGTTCCATCATTGCATTCCACAGTGTGATTTTTGCCACCGTTACTGCCGGCAATCGGACGACATACTCTCCTGGCTCTGGTAGGGACGCAGTAGGTATGGCTTTGCGCTCATCAACATAAATTGAAAGTGTTGTCTCTATAGCGTCCAACGCTTCCGAAAGAGCATGAGCCTGATTTTCGCCGAAGCTATTCAGCTGCGGGAGATCCCGACAGAAGACAGCAATTCCAGTTGTGTCTTGTTCAAATCTAATCGCGTAGTCGTGCATGGTCACTCCTCTCAGAGGTTATGAGTTCAATTCAGATTTAGTGAGGGGGCTCTTTGAGTCCCAGTTGTTTAATGATCGCCTTGCGGGTCGGTTCTGGCATTTCCTTGCCGCCGTGATCCGCGAAGGTGGTCTTGTTACTGTTTAGGGCGGTGACTTTAAAGTGGCTTCCTATGCCTAATTCGAAAGTCACCCCGTGGGCCTTCAACCATCATCTGAGCTCGCTGAACTTCATCACCCCCCTCGTTGTTTGGATGAGCCAATTCTACAACACATTTGTTTTAATACAACAAATATGTGTTACTTTTTTAAGCATGCCACCGGAGTCGAGCGCATGGAGTATTTACAGCGCCTGCTCGACAAGATCGACAGGTTCGAATTGCTAATTGCGGGCCTCATTGGGGCCGTTGTTGCCAGCTGGTGGCACAAGGATGACTTGTCCGACTGGCGCGCCTGGATGGTGTTCTTGGTCACCGGCGTTGCCTGCTCTCTGTACCTGACGAGCATGGTGAGCGCCTACCTGAATGTCACTGAGCCCAAGATCGTCGCCGGGATTGGTTTTCTCCTCGGCACGTTCGGCGGCTCGCTTCTGGCAGCAATCAATCGAGCCATCAAAGCCGCTGACCTCTGGGCGCTTATCCGCCAGCGGTTCGGGGGAGGCAATCCACCATGAATCTTGAACTGATCAACTCCATCGCCTGCGGCCTTGTCGCGCTGTGGGCAGCCTGGTGCGTATTGAGCGGGAAGGTTAGGGACGGCATCCTCGGGAAGCTGATCTACTCGACGATCGCCATTACCGGTTTTGTCGTGATGGTGCGTAGCCAGAACATCTTCTTCGGCCCGACCACTGCTGGGCTGACACTGCATGTTGCGCTGGCCATGGCCGGTGCCCGCCACATCTTCATGGTCACGTACTGGCAGCGGGTGAAGGTCTGGCTGTGCCGGACGCTGAACTGCGAGCACTGCCTGCGGGACCCGCGTTTCAGTGCACAGCCTGGACAGGTCGACTGCCACCGGAGGAAGCGCTGATCCGCATCACGTACTCAAATGTGTCCGTTTCATGGCGCGAAAAAGCCGCAAGGCGTTTTGTTTGGTTGATATGCTTGCAGGCCATCAATCGCGAGCTTGTAAAAATGGCAGTAACAATCAATTTTCTGGTAGGCGCAGACGTTCCGGCGCGCCTAAAAAAGCTTGGCCATAAGATCGTATGGGTCGTCGAGGTGAATGGTTTGATCAAGCATTTCACGAACGATGAGGAAGCATTTGCGCACATGAAGATCCTTCTTGATATTCAAGTTAGAAAAGCGCTGAATCCGCCAAACCCAAGAGCTACTGAATCTCTGGAGTTTAATTCGTGACCGTGTCAGTTCCCGCCATTCTGTAAGTGTTTTGCCTGAGTTTCAAGAAGCCCGCCAAGTTGCGGGCTTTTTCATTTCGATAACCGAGAAAGGCGCAATTCTATGGACAACCAGCACAAGAAAATCACCGGCTACCGTGACCTGAGTCAGGCCGAGATTGACGGCATGAACTCCATCAAGGCCCTTGAGGCTGACACCGGCGAGTTGTTCAAACAGATCGGCCAGATTGAAGGTGTTGACCAGCGGCTGTTGGCGCTGGCCAAGACTAACCTGCAGCAGGGCTTTATGTGGTTCGTGCGATCCATCGCAAAGCCAGCCGACCCATTCATCTGATGAACAACGTAACCCGCCTGCGGCACGTGCTGCCAATGAGCCCGGACATCAACGCTGCTGTGAACGCTATCGACAAGGCCATTGCAGATGCCGTGGATGCCGCTAAGGAAGCCGGGCTGCCCCAGGGTTTGATCGTTGGATTGCTGCACGGCCATGCTCACGCACAGACACATCAGATGGTGACGCAATGACCGTCAAGGTCCTTGAGTTTAAGCGGGAAGACTGGCGCGATGCAGCCAAGACCCTGCGCAAGATCGCCGACGACCTCGATGCCGGTGAGCATCCTGAGTGCACTGTGGGCGCCTTGACGCTGATCGGCGCGAAGGGAGAGGTGACCGTGTTCGGCCTCGGGCCCAAGTGCGATGACCTGCAATGTCTGGGCGCCATGCGCTTGGGAGAGCAGAAGCTGATTGATGTGCTGCTGGACATCGGGGAAGGGTAGGTGTGCCGCGGGCAAGTATCCGATCGCCTAAACATTTGCCTCTTTGGATGATAGTGAATTAATTGAATGTGGTGGCATACTGCCTGCTCAAATAGAACAGGAGGTTCACATGGATTTATTATCAGTCACCCCGGATCAAGTTGACGCCTTACACAATCTGAAGTTCGACGGCGAACGGATCAAAGAGCACGCCAAGAAATTTATCGCTAGGCTTTCGGCTGTTTGCCAAGAGGAGACAGTAAGGGAGCGCTGGGGAGTCAGTTTCATGGTCCAACCGGACGGAACCACGGTGGAGCTTGAGACGCCTTTTGGTGACGCGAAGGCTCAGCTTAGCCTTCTGGTCAACGGTGAGTCAGTAGAAGGCGTATGGGGCGTTCGCCGCAAAGGCTTCAACGAAGAGGGCGAGCCTGTATTTTTGCGAGTAGCTTCGTTCCGGGTGTCGAAGAGTGGAACGATCTATCTTGGTGAGACGGACGAGCGGCCAATCAGTTCTCGTACGCAATTTGTAGCCGGTGAAGATTTGTCGGCTTATCAAGTGATGGGCGCAATCATCTATCTTCTTGGCGCCCACTAAGAAGGTTGTGCCATATAGCCTCGCCTAGTGCGGGGCTTTTTATTGGGAGAGGAAATGGACAGGCCGTACCCTCCATCGTCACTGCTTGAGCTGTCCGACCTTTCCGATTTCGGAATCCGCCTGACGCCAGCACCCGAGGTATGGGAGTGGCTTCAAGCCGAGGTTCTCGCCGACACTGGCAGCATTCACAACGAAGACCATGCCCACTTACTGGATGCAGACATCCGGGTCATGTGGGCATCGTCGAGCTTCGAGAAGCAGGGCAGGACAGTGCTTGGCCAGGCCGAGCAGGTAGCGTTCCGAGCTGGTGGCTGGCAGAAAGCCCGGATGGAGCAACAGATGCGTGATTGGTTCGGCGATGTGCCGGACTTCATCATTACTCTGGCTGCTGACTACTGCGCCGAGTGCAGCGACACCGACTTCTGTGCCGTGGTGGAGCATGAGCTGTATCACCTGGCTCACGCGACCGACAAGTACGGTCAACCAGCATTCACCCAAGACGGTGCACCGAAGATCAAGCTGCAGGGCCACGACGTGGAAGAGTTTGTCGGTGTGGTCCGCCGCTATGGTGCAAGCCCTGACGTTCAAGCGTTGGTGGATGCTGCAAACAGTCCTGCTGAGGTGGGGAAATTGAACATTGCGAGGGCCTGCGGAACCTGTCTGCTCAGATCGGCCTGACCCCTGACAGACCTAAGACGGAATTTACCCTATGGCAGCCCTGAGCAATGAGGTGAAAGGCTTCATGGTTCAGGCCTTGGCGTGCTTCGATACTCCGTCGCAGGTTGCAGCAGCTGTCCGAGAAGAATTCGGAATTGAGGTGACCCGCCAGCAGTGCGAGGCCCAAGACCCTACCAAACGCGCCGGGCGAGACCTGGCAAAGAAGTGGGTGACCCTGTTTCACGACACTCGCAAGCGATTCCGAGAAGAGACCGCCGAGATCCCGATCGCCAACCGCGCTTTCCGCCTCCGTGCCATGAACCGTTTCGTGGAGAGGGCCGAGTCGATGAAGAACATCGGCCTGGCCATGCAGATCCTCGAACAGGCGGCGAAAGAAACGGGCGATATGTTCGTCAACCGCTCCAAGAAGGAAGAAGCAGGCGATGAGCCTGTTATCCCGACCCGCATCCAGGTCGATGTGGTGGATGCGAGGAAGCCGAATGCCGAGCCTTAACGTTCCGCAGGCTCAGTTCCTCACGCTGCCTCACAAATTCCGCGCGTTCGTTGCAGGCTTCGGCTCAGGCAAGACCTGGGTGGGCTGTTCGGCACTGAGCAAGCACTTCATGGAGTGGCCCGGCGTCAACGCTGGCTACTTTGCACCGACTTACCCGCAGATCCGGGATATCTTCTATCCGACGATGGATGAGGTGGCCTACGACTGGGGGCTGAAGACCAAGATCAACCAGGCGAACCACGAAGTTCATATCTACAGCGGCCGGCAGTATCGCGGCACTGTGATTTGCCGATCGATGGAGAAGCCGCAGACCATCGTCGGCTTCAAGATCGGCCAGGCCTTGGTCGATGAGCTGGACGTGATGAGCTTGCTGAAGGCTCAGCAGGCTTGGCGCAAGATCATTGCCCGGATGCGTTACAACTTGCCGGGGCTCAAGAACGGGGTGGACGTAACCACAACCCCTGAGGGCTTCAAGTTCGTCTACCAGCAGTTCGTGAAACAGCTGCGTGATAAGCCCGCGCTCAATGACATGTACGGCCTGGTGCAGGCCAGCACGTTCGACAACGAACTGAACCTGCCGGATGACTACATCTCATCCCTGATGGAGTCATACCCGCCGCAATTGATTCAGGCCTATCTCCGTGGGCAGTTCGTCAACCTGACGTCTGGAACGATCTACACGGCCTACGACCGCAAGCTGAACGGGTGCTTCGACACCGTGCAGTCCGGCGAGCCTCTGTTCATTGGCATGGACTTCAACGTCGGCAAGATGGCGGCGATCACCCACGTCAAGCGCGACCAAGGTTTGCCCAGGGCCGTGGATGAGTTGGTCGACGGCTACGACACGCCCGACATGATTCGCCGGATCAAAGAACGCTACTGGCAGCACGACGGCAACGACTTCAAGAAGACCTGCGAAATCAGGATCTACCCGGACGCCTCGGGCGATTCGCGCAAGTCCGTGAACGCCAGCATCACCGACTTGGCCATGCTCAAGCAGGCCGGGTTCGCGGTCATCGCCCCAGCGGCGAACCCGCCGGTGAAGGACCGAATCAACGCAATGAACGCCGTCTTCTGCAATGCGCATGGCGAGCGCCGCTACCTGATCAACCCGTTCACCTGCCCAACCTACGCCGACGGCCTGGAGCAGCAGGTGTGGGGCACGAACGGGGAGCCAGACAAAACCGCCGGTATCGATCACGCGAACGACGCAGGCGGCTACTTCATCCATCGCGAGTACCCGATCGTTAAGCGGACTGCTTTCACCAACTCCCTGAGAATGTGACCCCCATGAGCAATGACCCAAGCAAAACGCTACCGGCAGTAGACGCCATGCGCGAAGACTGGGCTCTTGTTGACGCGCTGATGGGCGGAACGAAGGCGATGCAACTCGCGGGCAAGCTCTACTTGCCGAAGTGGCCAAAGGAAGATGACGACGCCTACAAGGAGCGCCTGTCGCTCTCCACGCTGCTCCCTGCATTCAGCGAGACGGTCCAGAACATGAAGGGCAGGGTGTTCGCCGAGAACATTGTGCTTGGCGAGGATGTGCCCGACTCGATCAAGGCCTACGTGCAGAACTTCGACCGCCAGGGCAACAACCTCCAGGTCTGGGCTCAGCAGCTGTTCACGGTCGGGCTTTCCCACGGACTTTGCCATGTGCTGGTTGATTACCCGAAGACGAAGGACGAGCAAGGCAACTCTGTCGTACGCACTGCTGCGGACGAGAAGGCCGCCGGCGTTCGTCCGTATGCGGTGATGATTCACCCGCAACAGGTGATTGGCTGGCTCACCGAAGAAAAGGGCGGCGAATGCTCGCTGTCCCAGTTCTGGTATGCAGAGGTGGTTGAAGAGCGCGCTGGCGAGTTCGGCGTGACCATCATCCCGCAAATCAGGGTGTTGATCCCAGGCGGCTGGCGGCTGTACCGCAAGGCAGAAGACGAAAAAGGGAAGAAGGAGTGGACCAAGTTTGATGAGGGGGCGAGCACGTTCTCGGTCATTCCACTGGCTACGTACTACACCAAACGCACGGGCTTCATGACCGCGACGCCGCCGCTGCTGGAGTTGGCGCACCTCAACAAGAAGCACTGGCAGTCCCAAAGCGATCAGGACAACATCCTGCACGTCGCTCGGGTGCCGATGCTGATGATCTCCGGTATCGACGACGACGCTTTTGAACTCAAGGTCGGGACCAGTTCCGCTACCAAGCTGCCCACCGGCGGCGACATGAAGTGGGTGGAACACACCGGCACCGCCATTGAGGCTGGACGCAAGTCGCTGGAAGACCTTGAGGATCAGATGCGCATCGCGGGTGCCAAGCTGCTTCAGAAGGACAAACAGTCCACGAAGACGGCGACCCAGGCTGAGGAAGAGGCGGCTCAGGAGATGAGCCCCTTGCAAACCATGGCTGGCCAACTGGAAGACACGCTTGACCAGGTGCTTCAGTATTTCGCGCTCTGGAAGAGCGAGAAGGAAGGTGGCCACGTGAAGGTGAATGGCAACTTTGACGTGGACTTTGCGCCGGAAACAACCCTTCCACTGCTGCTCAATATGGCAACCCAAGGCCGGCTCTCCGACGAAACCCTGTTCAATGAGTACAAGCGCCGCGGCGTGGTCTCGGATGACATTGAGTGGGAGATCGAGAAGCAGAAGATCGCCGACCAGGGGCCAGCGCTCGGAGCTCTCTAAATGGCAACGGTCAACGAGATCCTTCAGGACGAGCATATCGCTCACGCGGTATCGCTGGAGAAGTACAAACTTGGCGTGGTGCGGCGCATCATTGCTCAGTTGAATCGGTCGGATGCCAGCCTATCCGCAGCGCTGACCGAGGCCCTTGAGCGCATGCCCGCCGAATCGTTCACCGTTGAGCGCCTTGAACTGCTATTGGACGAGGTGAGGGCAGTAAACGCCCAAGCCTACGACCAGGTGTTCACTGCGCTTGAGGCTGACCTGCAGGAGCTTGCGGGCTACGAGGTCAACTGGCAGCAAACACTGTTTCAGCAGGCGCTGCCGGAGCCCGTGCTCGTGCGCTTTCCGCTGGTGAGCATCAGTTCTGAGCAGGCCTATGCCGCCGCGATGTCTCGGCCGTTCCAGGGACGCCTGTTGCGCGACTGGGGCAAGCAGGTTGGCGCTGAACGTATGGTCAAGGTGCGCAATGCGATCCGATCCGGCTACCTGGAAGGCAAAACCACCGACCAAATCATCCGCAGCATTCGCGGCACCAGGGCGGCCGGCTATGCCGATGGCTTCCTTGAGCGGCCCCGTAAAGACTTGGCAGCAGTCGTGCAAACGGCCGTGAGCCACACAGCGGCCACGGCACGAGAACAGTTCAACGTGGCAAACAGCGAGATCCTGAAGGCCGAAGATTGGCTCAGCACTCTGGATACGAAGACCTCCACCGATTGCATCATCCGGGACAAGCTTTCGTATGAGGTCGGCACGCACAAGCCGATAGGGCACAAGGTGCCGTGGTTGCAAGGTCCGGGGAGGATTCACTTTTGCTGTCGCAGCACCTCAACGCCGCGAACCAAGTCATGGCGAGAGCTTGGTATTCCCATTGATGAGATGACACCAGGTCAGCGGGCAAGCATGGACGGCCAGGTGCCGGGGGATACGACTTACGGAACATGGCTCGACCGACAGTCGGACGCGCGCAAGGCGCAGGTGCTCGGGCCGATTCGGTACCAGCTTTACAAGGACGGCAGGAGCCTTGAGGATTTTTACTCGCCAACTGGTGAGTGGCTGACCCTGGAGCAGATCAAGCAGCATGACGCGCAGGCATTCGCTAAGATGGCTGCATGACCGACAAGCCCAAGCTTCATCTCATTCAAGGCACGCCAGCCCCGGATACTCCGGCGGAACAGGTGCGCAAGCGCGTACGTGCGATGCCCAAGCCGGCAACGATGGTCCAGTGCCATCGCTGCGGCGGTCGCGAGGTGATCGAAACGAAGATCGGTGTGCTGATGAAGAATGGCAAGCCGACTGGCGGGACGAGGACGCTGATTTGTGTGGGGTGCTTGCTGCGCGGCGATAGAGTCGTTCTTTAGTACGCCTGACTCAGCAATTGAATACCGGTGCGTAGCGCTCTTCACGTTTCTTGAAGTGGATAGGCGCCATCGGCACTTTTTCACCGTTCACGAAAATATCCGGAAAGGTGACGGTGAAGTCGTCCATATCACCTTTCCCTAAAGGCGTTCCCTTGAAGCCGGAGTGGAAGATTTTCCTCGGATCAAAACCAGTTTTCAGTTGTTCAACGCTGACCTGATAGGACTGGCCTGTAACCAGTTGCACGGTGACCATCGGCGATGCGGCGCTCACCCAAAGGTCGGGCGGGGTCTCTTTGAAGGCCGCTCTGCGTTGTTCCGGAGTGTGCAGGTCACGCAGGTAAGGCGGCTTGTAGAGGCGGCCAAACAAGCGAAGCTCAGTTTCGGTTGATCGGATATTTCCCGGCAGGCTGGATGTCCCCGGCGGCGCTGCATAAACCAAAACATGAACCCAGTCGAGTTCTTCAGAAAGCGGCGCATAGCTCATCGCAGTTTTCGGCCCAGGACATGTGCGTTCGAGAAGGGCGTTTTGGCCCACCGCTGATTCGGGATGGAGATAGGGGCCTGTACTGCACCCCGTCAGCAGTAATAACAGTGCCCACAATGTGTGTTTTCTCATAGGGTCAACTCCATTTGCTAAGCGATAAAACACGCATTTAAGCACTTCTAACCATAAGCCTTGGCATCCGCTAGGGCTTTTTTTTGGGCGCGATTCCGGATGGATAGCGCCGCATCGGGCCGGATGGCCCACCAGATGGGCGGATGCCCGGAGACGAACCGATGAAACTGAAACTCGACGAACAAGGCCATGTGGTTGTGCAGGATGGCAAGCCGGTCTACACGCATGACGATGGGAAGGACGTAGCGTTTGACGCGCCGTCGGCCGTATCCAAAATCACCGCGCTGAACGCCGAAGCCAAAGGGCATCGCGAAGCCAAAGAAACCGCCGAGGCTCGCGCCAAGGCATTCGAAGGCATCGAAGACCCGGAAAAAGCCCGCGCGGCACTGGCAACTGTCGCCAACCTCGACGCCGGGCAGTTGGTCCAGGCCGGAAAGGTGGATGAGATCAAGCAAGCTGCCATCGCGGCCACCGAGGAGAAGTTCAAGGCCCAGGTGTCCACGCTCACCGAGCAGATCAAGACCGTCACCACGGAGCGCGACACCACCACCGGCATTCTCTACCAGGAGAAGATCGGCGGCGCCTTCGGCCGTTCCAAGTTCGTCACCGACAAAATTGCTGTTCCGCCCGACATGCTGCAAAACACCTTCGGCAAGGCTTTCAAGGTCGAGGAAGGCAAGGTCGTGGCTTATGGCGACGATGGCAACAAGATCTACAGCCGCGCCCGCCCTGGTGAGCTGGCTGACTTCGACGAGGCGCTGGAAGCTCTGGTCGAGCGCTACCCGTACCGCGACAACATCCTCAAGGGTTCCGGTGCCAGCGGTGGCGGGGCTACGAACAACGGCGGCAAGGGTGGTGACAAGAAGACCCTTCCGCGAGCCGCATTTGATGCGCTTGATCCTGCCGCCAAGGCTGATCACGCACGCAATGGCGGCTTGGTAACTGACTGACCAAAGCCGCCGGGGTTTGCCCGGCAAGTAATCAATGCCCGCCACTGAGCGGGCTTTTTTGTGGAGAAAGCCAAAATGGCGAACACCCTTAACGGCCTGGTGCCGGCTCTGTACGAAGCGCTCGATGTGATCTCTCGCGAGATGACAGGCTTCATCCCGGCGGTTTCCCGTGACTCGTCCGTTGCCCGCGCGGCAATCGGCCAGGACGTGCTAGTGCCAATCACCAGTGAAGCGGCTGCGGCTGACAACACTCCTGGCGTGACCGCGCCGGACTCGGGCGATGCCATCGTCGATAACGTCGCGGTGGCCATCACCAAGAGCAAGCACGTTCCGGTACGCTGGAATGGTGAGCAGACCAAAGGCCTGCAAAACGCCGGCACCTTCTCGTCCATCCAAGCTGACCGCTTCTATCAGGCGATGCGCACGCTGGTGAATGAAGTAGAGAAGGATCTGTGGTTCGAAGCATACCGTAACGCTTCGCGCGCCTACGGCACCGCCGGCACCACGCCATTTGGCACCGCGGCTGACCTGTCCGACTTCGCTGGCGTGCTGGGCATCCTGGAGCAGAACGGCGCGCCCACCAACGACCTGCAGTTGGTTCTGGGTCACTCTGCCATCGGCAACATGCGCGGCAAGCAATCTGGCCTGTTCAAGGTCAACGAGGCGGGTTCCAGCGACATGCTGCGTAACGGCATGACCGACCGCATCATGAACATGGCGATCCGTCATTCCCACCAGGTGGGTCGACACGTCAAAGGTACCGGCGCCGCTTACGTCACCAACGGTTCCACGGCTATCGGTGCGACCAGCGTCGCTCTGGCGACCGGTGCCGGTACGGTTCTGGCTGGTGACATCGCGACCTTCGCGGCTGATGGCGACAACAAGTACGTCGTCGGCGCCGGTATTGCGGCCCCGGGCACCATCACGCTGAACAAGCCTGGCTCGCAGATCGTCATCCCGACCGGCAACGCGCTGACCCTGGGCAACTCGTACACCGCGAACGTGGCGTTTGCCCGTTCTGCGATCGTACTGGCAACTCGCGCCCCGGCAATGCCGGAGGGCGGCGACTCGGCCGACGACGTCATCACCATCACTGACCCGCTGACCGGTCTGTCGTTTGAGATCGCGGTCTACCGCCAGTTCCTGCAAACGGCCTACCACGTCCGTCTGGCCTGGGGCTGCCGCGCAATCAAGGATGAGCACATCAGCCTGTTGGTCGGCTAACTCAACCACAACGACAACCAGGGGCTTCGGCCCCTGCGTTGTTTCTGGAGAATGACAATGGCTGGACTGACGAAAGAACAGAAGGCAGCAAAGGCGCTGCTGGCCAAGGCTATCGAACTCAGTGGCTTGAGCGCGGAAGCGTTCGAGGCCCTGGGCGAGCAGGAGCGTGCCGACTGGAGCAAAAGCGCGCAGGACGCGATTGATCTGGCGGTGGCAGACGCGCAGCGCCTTGCGGATGAAGCTGCAGCGGCGAAGCCGAAAGGTAAGCCTGCGGTGGAAGAAGATGAGCCGGATTACACCGGCCTGGTAAAGGTTGAACAGGGCGGCGAGCAGTTGCATGTTCACCCGTCCTGTCTGGACGACCACAAGCGACTCGGCTGGAAAGAGGTCTGATATGGCTCTGGTGATCGAGAACGGCAAGGTGGTGCCAGGCGCCGATAGCTTCGCAACGGCCGCCGAACTGGTCATCTATGCCAAGAACTTCGGCAAGACAATCCCCGTTGATGAAGTGGCGCAGGAATCCCTGCTACGCCGTGCCGCCCTGCAAATGGATGCGATGCCATGGAAGGGCAAGGCTGTGAACCGTGATCAGGCGCTGGCCTGGCCTCGGGCCGAGGTCAAGCGTCAGGGCTGGGTGTTGCGTTTCGACGAGATCCCGCCGCAGATCAAGGCAGGCCAAATGGCCTTGGCCGCCGAGATCCATGCCGACGACCTGATCGCACCCGAAACCAAAACGGGAGCCGTTGTTTCCGAAACGGTTGGGCCGATCAGCACCACGTTTGCAGTCGCCAGCAAGTCGGTGAGCAAACCGGCGGCAACCCGGCAGTCGTATGCCCAGTTCGCGGGGCTGCTGGAGTCCTCAAGTCAGGTCAACCTGGTACGCAGCTGATGGCAGATATCTATGATCGGGCAAAAGCAAGTGCGGCAAGAATGCTCGCCCCGCGATCCAGGGGCGGCAAGGGGCTTGAGCTTTCGCTAATTCGGGTCACTACCGGCGAGTACGACCCCGAGGTCGGCGGGAGCCCGGTACTCACGGAGCAATTAGACGGTTCAGGGCTTCGCCAAAATTATCGCCAACAAGACATCGACGGCTCTCTGATCAAGCAGGGCGACGTCAAGATCCTGATTTCCCCGGTGTTGCTGGATGGCGTAGACACGCCCCAGCCGGTGACGCTGGACAAGATCGCGTTCGACGGCGACACCTACACGGTGCAGCACGTTGACCCATGGGATTACGCCGGCATCGCCGTCGGCTTCAGTGTGCAGGCCAGAAAATGAGCTTCAGCCTGGACATCAGGGAATTCGCCGAAAAGACCAAGGGGAACATCGAGGAAATCGTTAAAAAGGTCTCGATTGACCTGCTGAGCTCCGTCGTCGATCGCTCCCCGGTGGGCAACCCTGAGTTGTGGGCAGCGAACATTGAACACCGCGCAGCCAATACCCGCGCCGCAGATGACTATGACTTCAAGGTGGCGGCGCGCAATACGGTCATCAACCTCACCGACAGCAACTTCACCAAGTCCGGCAAGCTCAAGCGCAACGTGAAGTACGCCAAACCCCTGACAAAGACTGAACGCGACCAGAACTTCAATGTGAACGGTTTGGTAGCCGGCAAGGATTATGTCGGCGGGCGCTTCAGGGGGAATTGGCAGGTTTCGTTTGAGGTTGGCGCCACCGGCATTCTGGACCTTGTCGATCCAACGGGTTCTGCCGCCAAAGCCATTGGCAAAGGTGTTCTTGAGCATTACCAAATCGGCGTCGGCAAAATCTGGATCATGAACAACCTCCCATACGGCCCACGGCTTGAGTACGAAGGCTGGTCCAACCAGGCCCCGGCCGGAATGGTGCAGATCACCGTGACGGAGTTTCAGATGTACATCAACAAAGCTGTCTCGGAGCTTTCAACATGAGTGACCGGATTATCCGAAGTCTGTTCGAAGCGCGTTTGAAGGCCTGGGCTGATGCGCGCGCACCCAAACTGGTGATCGCATACGAGGGCTCGACATTCACGCCGCCGGCCGGTGGGGCTACCTATCTGAGGGCGTACCTGATGCCCGGGAATACCGACAGCGAGGACTTGGCCGGCAAACACGTCTCCTATCGGGGCGTATTTCAGGTCAGTGTGGTTACCGCATCGGGTTCGGGCACTGGTGCCGCTGGCGCGATTGCCGAAGAGGTCGCACAGCTATACCCGAACAACCTGCCGCTGACGAAAGCGGACTTCACGGTTTACGTCCGCTCGCCCATGGCCACGGCCGCATCCATCCAGGGCGAGACCACGAGTACCTTGCCTCTGTCGTTTCAGTATCGAGCCGACACGTTCTAATCCGCCCGTTGGGCAACCCCCGAAACCCGCCGCTGTGCGGGTTTTGTCATTTCTGAAAAGAGGAAACACCCATGGCCGGCATCCAAATGCCCAACGGCGCCACCCTTGAGATTGCATCGACTTACGGCGTTGAAATCCCGTTCACTGCGCTGACCAATGCCAATCCGGCAATCGCAACTGCTGCAGCACATGGCCTGGCCGAGGGCGATGTAATCGCCGTCAATTCCGGTTGGACTCGACTCGACGGTCGCGGTGTCCGTGTGGGGGTAATTGCCAGCGGCACGTTCGCCCTGGCAGGCGTGAACACCACCAACGCTCAGCAGTACCCAGCGGGCTCCGGTATCGGCTCTGTGCGCGAGGTGACTGCCTTCACCGAGATCTCGCAGGTCACCGAAATGAACTCGGCCGGTGGTGATCAGCAGTTCCTGACCTTTGGCTTCGTGGCCGACGACAATGACCGCCAGATGCCGACCACCAAGAACCCGATCACGCTGACTTACACCGTCGCTGACGATCCATCCAAGCCCTATGTGGCTGTCTGCGAGGCTGCGGACGACGACAAGCAGCCTCGCTTGCTCCGCCTGAACCTCCCGGGTGGTAGCAGCATTATCTACAACGGTTACGTGTCGATCACCGCGACGCCGACCATGTCGCGCAACAACCTGATGACCCGTGTTATCAGCGTTGCCCTGACTGGCCTACCAACTCGCTACGCGGCCACGGTGTAACCCATGGCCAAGTTCAAGCTGATCCAGAAACCTACGTTCAAGGCGACCGTACTGATCCAGCGGGCCGGCTACAACGCCGAAAAGGTCGAGTTCGAGTTCCAGTACCTGGACCGTACAGCACTTGCCGAGCTGTACACCGGTTGGAATGAGCGCCACAACGAGCTGAGTAAGCAGGTCGGTGACATGGACCTCAAGGCGTTCACTGCCGCTCAGATCGCCTTGCAAGCCGATCAGTTGATGGACGTGGTCGTCGGTTGGGACATCGAGGAAAAGTTCACGCCTGAAAACGTGCGCATCCTCGTCAACTCGATCAACTCGGCGCCCAAGGCGGTGCTGAGCGCGTACGCCGATGCCTTCAGCGAGGCCCGCCTGGGAAACTCCTAAGCGCCTCCCGCGCGCTGTATGAACCCGGGCCGTCAGATGCAGACCTGATGGCCTTCGGTTTGTCTCGCCAGGACATCCCCGACAAGGAAGTCGGCATCTGGCCCGACAACTGGGACGCCTTCAAGGTCTTCGAGGCCATGAGCACCCAGTGGCGCACAGGCGCGTGCGGCGCAACAGGCATGGACTACAGCGTTCTCTCCGGCGTGATTCGGATGTGCGGCGTGCCGATCAGCCAGCGACAAACCCTTTTCAGCGACTTCCGGCGGATGGAGGCTGAAGCCCTGCAGGTGATGGCGGAACAGAGAGAAACCAAATGAGCACGAACTTCGCCACCCTGGGCATTGCGGTTGAGTCCTCGCAGGCCGCAAAGGCTGCTGACGATCTGGATAAGCTGGTCGATTCGGCGAAAGGTGCCCAGAAGGCCATCGATGACCTTGGCAAAACCGGTGAGGGCCTGGCCAACACCGGCAAGAAGGTTTCCCAGGCCGAAACGGACGTTGCTCAAAGCATCGACAAGTCCACTGCTGCCAGGGATCGGCAGGCAGGGGCAAGCCGCAAGGCGGCCGACAGTGCAGTAGCGGAAATCAGCGTCATCAGCCAGCTCGACAAGGCGATGACGGGCAACATCGACAGCATTGAATCGCTGGTGCAAGCCGAGGGCTTGCTGGAGCGCGCTCGCAAGGGCGGCCTGGTCACGATCGAGGAACAAGCGAAGTACCAGGATCAACTGGGCAAGGCCTACGACAAGATCGAGAAGGCCGAAGCCAAGGAGCTGGCCCAGAAACAGAAACTGATCGAGGCGGAAAATCGTCAGATTGAGGCGCTGAAACGCACGGTCAATGGGATTGATCCCGTCACCGCCAAGCTGGCGAAGCTGGAAGCTCAGGAGAAGGCGCTCAACGACCTGCATAAAACCGGTCAGATCGACGCCGAGCGTTACAACGAGGCGCTGGCGAAGATCGGAAAGGACCGGGCTGGCCTGACTGAAGCCGCTGGGGCGTTCGACAAGCTCAAACTGGGCACGCGCCAGGCGCAAGAAAACGTGATGCAGCTCGTCAACGCCATCCAGGCGGGCGATCTGGGCAGCGGGGCGCGGGCCATTGCACAACTGGGTGCCGGCGCCGGTGAGTCGGCGAAGAGCCTTGCAGGGATGCTGATTCCGGCCGGACTCTTGGTCGCTGTGATTGGCTCGCTGGGCTACGCCTACTTCGACGCGATGAAGCAGGCACGCGAGTTCAACGCTGCAATCAATGGCGGCACGAACGGTGCGGGGCAGACCATTGCCAGCCTGAAGGACATGGCTGACGGTGCCGGCCGCGTTACCGGGAACTTGACCGGCGCGCGGGAGGCGGTTGTGTCGTTGGCGTCTGGCGCAGCCACCAGCGGAACGCAGATGCGCAATCTGGCCGAAGCTGCTGCGGCGGTCAGCGAGGTCACGGGGCAGGGCGCGGGCGAGTTGGCCAAGTCCTTTGCCTCCGCTGGCGAAACTGCAACGGAGGCTGCCGGAAAGATCAGCAGCCAGTATGGATTGCTCACTCTTGAGCAGTACCAGGTGATCAAGGGGCTCGATGACCAAGGCGAAAGCCAGCGTGCTTTGGATGTTCTCAGCGAGGACCTGAACCAGGCTGCGCTCACGCGCTTGAAGGCCTATCGCGAATCGCTGTCCGACGTCGAGCGTGACTGGGACAACATCAAGACTGCCATCAAGGGCGCGTATGCCGAGGTTCGGTCGGAGATCTTCCCCGACCTGGCCAAGCAGATCGAGATCACTCAGCGCGTGCTGGATACGCGGAAGGGTGGTGGTGTAGCCGGTGCGATTTCCAATGGCTTGAGCTCGCTCAACACTGCGCTCGGGCTGGGCACTGGCGAACACGACGACTCCACCGAGGCGCTGGAGAAGAAGCTGGCCGGCCTGAAGTCGAGACTTGCCGCAAGCACCGCCCAGACGGCTGCGACTGGTGAGGCTACAGACGCCAACCAGAAGGCGATTGAGGCACAGAAGGCGCTCGACGCGCAGCTCGACAACATCAACCCACTGAACAAGCGCAAGGCCGCGCAGGACAAGCTCAACCTTCAGTTCAAAACGCTGTACGAGAACGCGGAGAAAACAGGGCAGAAGTCGCCTCTGCTGGACGGCGTCAGCTATGACGGCAGCAACTTCTCTGGCGGCGCCTACGACACGCTGAAGAAGGGGCTTGATGCCAAGAACAAAGACCCAAAGGCTGCCGGCACCCAGGTTGATCTCACAAGCTTCAACGACGCCAAGAACAACCTTGCGGCCATCGCAGCCGATTACAAAAACTACCAGAAGGAGCTGGAAGCGGCGCAGAAGGCGGGCCTGATCTCCGAGGCCGACTACCTGGTGCGTCGCCAGGCGCTGATCGGCAACGAACGTGACCAGGTAACGGCCGCGTACGAGTCTGAGATTGCCGCGCTGGAAACCGCCAAGGGCAAGAAGACCACGTCGGCCGCGCAAAGCATCCAACTGGACCAGAAGATCGCCGACGCACGCGCAGGCATGGTCAAGGCGCAGAAGGATGCCGACAGCCAGCTTGAAGTACTGGCAACGAACGAAACGGGGCGCATCGCCAAGCAGGAGCGGGCAATCAGTTCCTATGTGCAGGCATTGGGGCAGCAACAGCGAGCCCTGGAGCTTGCCGGGCAGCGTGCCGTATTGGGCGTGGGCCAAGGTGACCGCCAGAGCGCATTGAGCGGTCAGCTGAACAGCCAGCAAGACCGGTTTGCTCAGCAGTCGCTTGAGCTGGAAAACCAGCGCTCCGACCCGTCGCGCAACATGTCGGAGGAAGAGTTTAAGCGGAAGTCGCAGGCTCTCGCAGACGCGAACAAGGCGGCGACGGACCAGATCCGGCAGAACTACGCGGATGTGGAGAATGCCCAGGGCGATTGGACGAAGGGCGCAACGGCGGCATGGGAAAACTACTTGGATTCGGCAAAGGATATCGCCGGCCAGACCAAGAGCCTGTTCGGCAATGCCTTTAGCTCCATGGAGGACTCCATCGTCAACTTCGCCATGACTGGTAAGGCGTCGTTTTCGGACTTCGCCAAATCGATCCTGGCCGACATGGCGCGCATTGCTACCCGCCAAGCCAGCTCAGCACTGCTGGGCAGTTTGGTGGGGGCGGCTGCAAGCTACTTGGGCGGCAGCGCAGCGGGCGGTGGGAATGGTATGGCGGCCGGTTCTGTCGGTGCGACCTCTTCGAACTTGGGCGCGTCCTCGGCCGGCTACTCCAGCACCTACTTTCCACAGGCTTTGGGCGGCGCATGGTCGAGCGGTGTGCAGATGTTTGCAGACGGCGGTGCGTTCACGAACTCCATCGTCAGCAAGCCCACGGCGTTTGGCATGGCCAACGGCAAGACCGGCGTTATGGGTGAAGCTGGTGAGGAGGCGATCATGCCCCTGACCCGGACGTCGAGCGGCAAGCTTGGGGTCATGTCCATGGGCGGCGGTGGGGCTGGCGGAACGCAGATCAATGTCGAGGTACACATCGACGGTGACGGAAATGCATCGTCAACGGCTGACGCACCAGGCTACAACCTCTTCGGCAAGGAGCTGGCGACGTTCGTAGAGCAGAAGTACCAGGAACTGCGGAGCAGGGACATGCGCCAGGGCGGCGTCATCAACAACGCAATTAAGGGGCGATGATGGCTATCGAAAGATTCACCTGGGCGACGGAGAAAGGCGCGGAGGGCGATATTGCCCAGCGCGTCCGCTCCAAGAAGTTCGGCGGCGGGTACGAACAGTCGGTCGAGGATGGCCCGAACAACCGGTCGCAATCCTGGCCGGTGACCTTTACCGGCCTGAAGCCGCACATCAAGGACATCATGACATTCCTTGATCGACACAAAGGGGCGAAGGGCTTCCTCTGGGATCCGCCCCTGGGTGAGCTTGGTCTCTACAAGTGCAACGGCTACAAGCCGGTTCACCGTGGCGGCCAGGTCTATGCCATCACCGCGACTTTCGAACAAACCTTTCACCCTTGAGATAACAGCCCATGGCACTGATCACGGACATCCAGAAACTGGAGCCCGGTGGCGAGATTCGCCTGTTCGAAATTGACGGTACCGAATACGGCGCCGATTACCTGCGCTTCCACGGTCACGCCATACCGCACACGCCAGAAGAGCTACTGCTATACGAGCACTCGGAAAATGAGCTGCCGGCCAAGTCAATTTGGTGGCAGGGCGAGGAGTACGCCGCCTGGCCGGTTCAGATTGAGGGGATCTCTTCGAGCAGCGATGGCACCGCTTCACGACCTACCTTCGCCGCCGGCAACGTCAACGGGCGCGTCACAGCCTTGTGCCTGGCCTTCGAGGACATGCTGAAGTTCAAGCTGACTGTTCGCGAAACCCTGGCGCAGTACCTGGATGCGGCCAACTTCCCTGACGGTAATCCAACTGCTGACCCGACTCAGGAGGCGCTGGAGATCTGGTACATCGACCAGAAGACCAGCGAGGATGGAGAAGCGGTGGTCTGGGAGCTTTCGTCCCCGGGCGAGATCGACAACCACGGGCTACCCGGTCGGCAGATGACGACTTTCTGCCACTGGGCCATGACCAATGGTTACCGGGGGCCGGACTGCGGCTACACCGGCGCGGCCATGTTCGACGACGAGGACAACCCCACGGATGACCCGGCACTTGACCAGTGCAAGGGCTGTCTGTCGTCCTGCAAGCTGCGCTTCGGCGAAAACGAAGAACTCAGTTTCGGTGGATTCCCTGCCGTCAGCTTGATCGCGAGGAGCTGACCATGCGTAAGCACATCATTGCGGCCATCCAGGCGCACGCGGCGGCCCAGTATCCGAAAGAGTGTTGCGGCCTGGTGCTTGCCATCGGTCGCAAGCAGAAGTATTTCCCATGCCGAAACATCGCGACCGAGCCGAACGAAGAGTTCCGGCTCCATCCCGAGGACTACGCTGCGGCGGAAGACATGGGCGAAGTGATCGGCATCGTGCACTCGCACCCGGACGCCACCAGCAGGCCGTCACCGCATGACTTGGCCATGTGCGAAGCCACGGCCTTGCCCTGGCACATTTTGTCGTGGCCGGAGGGGGATTTAAGGACGATCACACCTACGGGTAGCACGCCGCTGCTCAAGCGCCCGTTCGTACACGGCGCCTGGGACTGCTGGCAGGTCTGCGCCGACTGGTATCTGCGTGAGTGGGGTCTGGAATTCGAAGCCTTTCAGCGCACTGATGGCTGGTGGGAGAGCGCGGAGAACGCCAGCCTGTACGAGGCGAACTACGAGGCCGCCGGCTTTGTGCGCGTCGACCGACCGCAGCGTGGCGACATGATCGTTATGCAGGTTGGACGCACTATTCACCCGAACCATGCCGGGATCTACCTGGGCACTGATCCGGCATTACCTGGCGAAGAGTCGGGCGCGTTTGGCCCTGGCCCGTTCCTGCTGCACCACCTATACGGCAGGCCGTCCGAGATCATTGTCTTCGGCGGACCTTGGCATGACCGAACATGCCTGATTCTGAGGCATCGTGACGCTCAGGCCAAACCGCCAAGCGAGTAGATGGAGAACCCGGACCTAGTCAAGTGAACAACCTCTACTGACCCGCCAATGTAGACACGACCTTTGCTTTTCCGGTCCTCTTGCCGTGCCTGCGCGCGCATTATGTCTGCCGAACATGAGGGGAACGTGTGCCAGTCTATACCTGCTTTATCCATAAGCTCTGGCTTCACGCCAAGGCCATAATCTAGACGCTCGGATTTGAAGTCCGATCCTGAACGGTAAGCGAATCCATGGACTTTTCCAGAATCGTCGGAAATCCCGAAGTGATAGATTGTTGCAGACTGGTCGTGGAGGGCGGGGATATGGCGATTCAGCTCGCTCCAGAGGGCTTGAAGCTCTTGGGGCGCATGAGCATCGACCGCATCTACATCGAGGGCAAAACCCTGGTTATTCACAAGTCCGATCCATCGACTGAAAAAAAGGGCCGATCCAGTAGCGGCAATGATAAGTCGCATGTGAGGTATCGCGATGGCTTTGCTCGCGTAGCCTGGGGGCGTGTCGACGGAATAATGTAAAAGCGTATCTGTAACTACGATCGCTTCATTGGCATCTGTGTAAAACAGTAGCGATGACATACTTCTTCCTTGAATTGATGGCGATCGGCTATATACGTGCTTAAACACCCGGCGAACTGCACGCCTGCCGGGTTCAAAAGCGTCTAAGGCATCAAGACTGAGTCTATGACGTGGATCACGCCGTTGGACTGCATAACGTCTGCGATGCTGATACTGGCCTTACCGCCTTTAGCATCTACAACCCAAAGCTTGCCGTCGTGTAGCTTGATATTCAGCGACTCACCCTGAACTGTTTTCAACACAACGGTGCCGCCGTGCTTTTTGGCGTCGGCCATTAGCTGTGCTGATGTGTGATTGCCAGCAACCACATGGTAGGTAAGAATTTTAGTCAGGTCGGCTTTATGCTCAGGCTTGACCAGAGTATCTACGGTGCCTGTTGGCAGCTTAGCAAAGGCTTCGTTTGTCGGAGCGAATACGGTGAAAGGACCTTTGCTGTTGAGCGTATCGACCAATCCGGCAGCCTTGACTGCAGCTACCAGCGTCGTGTGGTCCTTCGAATTGACCGCGTTCTCGACAATGGTTTTGCTTGGGTACATCGCTGCACCTCCGACCATCACTGTATTGGCGGCAAAGCTGAGCGTTGCAGTGACGGAGAGGATCGCGAAGCAGGCTGCTGCAACAAGTTTTTTGTAAAAAGCGTGCATGATGTATCTCCTTGGCTCTTATGCCCTCCGAGTGAGGGTATTGAATCTACGAGCCGACGATCGAAGTGGATGCACCTTTTCGTAAAATAACTTTTAGGCGCAGTACCTTCCTGTTCAAACCTATCGGTTGCCTCCATTGGCATTCCATCCACGCTGGATGCCTGGACAGGTCGATTTCCTCCCAGATAGATTCGATGTGCTGATGCGTATCACCGCCTGGCTAATTTCGAGATTGCCCACTATTCTCGGTGAAAATGGCATATCGCCATCGCGGAGGCGGTCATGAGAGCTAGCTTGGTATTGACAGGTACGTTTTTGCTATCAGCTTGCACAACTGATCGAATGACCGACCCAGCGATCGTGACTTCGGTTAACGAAAAGTCAGCATTTACGGCTCTGACAACAACAGCCGATCGCCGGATATTTATAATAAATAACTCCACCAATCGGACGTGTGGTGAGCCGCCCGCGGGAGTAGCTGAGAACATAAGTGCTAGCTTGAGCAATTCACTTTCTGTTGCGTTAAAAACGCAGGCTGGTGATCCCTCGGCAAGAAATTCTTTTGCTGAAAGTGCGGCAAAAACAGTTGCCAACGTGTCACAGAAAACTCAGGGATTGATGCTGTACGAAGCAATGTCTTCTGGCTTATGCATGGCATATGCAAATGACGATAAAATGACGCCCCTTCAATATGCTGCGGAGCTTCAAGCAGCAGGAAAGCTGGCGGTAGAGTTAATCAAGCTTGAGCTTAAGGAAAGTTCCGGAAAGATTGGGCCTGATCAAAAAACCCTAGAGCCTAACCCTGTCCCTTCTGCTTCATTAACCTCTTCGGATGCGTCATCAGTAGCGGCAGCCGCTGCAGGAGCCAGCGCAGTCGCACTTGCTACGAACAGCGCTGAGGCCGGCAAGGAAACAGGGATTGCGATTGCCGACTCTATCCCTGTCGGAGCTACGACGGCACAGCAAGCTAGCATCGTAAAAAAACTGACCAACCAGGCAGTTACTCAAGTGATGAGAGATTCTGCAAAAGGCAAAGAAGCTGCAACTGAAGCAGTAACCAACTTCTCGCAATCCACGGCAGGCTCCAGTGCTTCAAGGAACCTCACGAACGCTTTGGATAACGTAAAAAAATGAGCGGCTGAGTTTGACGCCGCTCAGCATAAAATTTGTGCGTTCTTCGAGGTTTTGCTCGATTTAAGCCCAGCCCCGCGCTGGGCTTTTTGCATCTGCCTCGCTCGGTGCTAAAGTCCCGCCAAACCAAAGAGGGAACGACATGCGGATTTATGGACGGGACGTCCCAACCCCGGAGGATATTTGGCAGCTTTACAGCCAGATCATCCAGTCCCCAGATCTCTGGGCGGCCGGAGAATTCAAGGATGCGGCGGTCAATGTTGGCCTTCGTAAGATCGCTCCTCGGCAGGGTTACTTCAGCTTTTCCGGCAAGAATTATATGACTGGCCACGCCATTATCGTCGATGATTTCATTGAGGAGATTCGGCTGTTCATCGGGAGCGAACCGAAAGACCTCACCGAGATGCTCTACAAAGAGGATCGCGGTAAGATCCCTCAGCTCGCATCGGAATACTCCGTTCTTTTCAGGCAGAAACTCGGGGAGCCGAGAATTGCGCACGATAATGACATCTTTGAATACAACGACCATCGGGTTCGTGTGTTATCGAGCGGTTGCGTCTGGGTCGTAATCTCCAACCTGTCAGTCATCCGGCAATTGCCAAATGATTGGTGGCGACGCCCCGCAACATAATCACTTCCTAAGTGTCTACTAGGCGATCCGTCTAACGGGTTGGATGGGCTGTTATGCAAGAACCTGCGGTATCCGTCCAACCAATGAACCCTTCGCATAGCATGGCCTTGGAAGACCTGCCGGCGTTGGGCTTTGTGTGTCTTATTCCGGGTGCTACAGTCTTGCCAAACCAACGAGGGAACTACATGCGGATTTTGATAGCGGCGGTAGCGGTGGCGATGCTGGCGGGATGCGCCTCATCGGCGATCTCGGTGCGGGATGCGAAGCCGGTTCCGTCGGACGAGGTTTATGCCTTCCAGACTAAACCAGCTGGCGAGAGCGGAAAAATCACCGTGGTGCGCGACTCCGGCGCGGTCGGTTCTGGCTGCGACATCGTTGTTTATGTCGACGGGCGCAGGGCTGCAAAAATCGGAACTGGTCAGCGGGCCACATTCTACCTTCCGCCGGGGTCGCCCAATCTCGGCGCAGGCCTGGCTGGCTCTGGCTTGTGCGCGGGCGCTGCAATTCGCACCATCGCAGCAACGGTGCAGCCAGGCAAGGAAAGCCTGTACCGTATCAGCGGCGACATGGCCGGGTTCTACATAGGGCCTTATGTCGATTACAACTGAATCAAGAAAACCTTGAAGCCGCCTCCGGGCGGTTTTTTATTGCCCGGAGAAAATGATGCAGGCATCAGCGATCAACTACCAACCCATGACGACGATTCGCCTGCACGGACAACTCCGACAGTTCGGCAAGTCGTTCCGGCTTTCCGTAAAGTCTCCCGCAGAGGCGATCAAAGCTCTATGCGTTCAGATTCCTGGCTTTGAACGCTTCCTTTCGAATGCGAAATCACGCGGGCTTGAGTTCGCTGTCTTTCGTGATAAGCGGAACATCGGTGAGAAAGAGCTGAATTACAACGGAGCGGGGGATATACGCATTGCACCGGTGGTTGTGGGTAGCAAGCGCGGCGGAATCCTCCAAACCATTGTCGGCGCCATCCTTATCGTGGTCGGGGTGATCTTCTCCGCTACACCTTTCGGCACCCCCCTCATAGGCGCCGGTATCGGTCTCGTCGCTGGCGGCGTTATCCAGATGCTCAGCCCTCAAGCCAGCGGACTCAAGACCAGCGCTGCGCCCGAAAACACCCCCGGTTACGCCTTCGGTAGCGCCAAAAACACCACGGCATCCGGAAACCCGGTCCCGCTCTGCTACGGAAAGCGCCGGGTTGGCGGCGCGATCATCAGTGCCGCGATCTATGCCGAAGATCAGATGTAGCGAATACCTGAAACACCGCTGCCGCCCATGAGGCGGTTTTTTATTGCCTGGAGGAAAGCATGGGCGCAGTTCGCAAAATCGACATCCATGGTGCCAAGGGCGGCGAAGAGAAACCAAAAACGCCAACGGAAGCTCCTGACAGCCTGCGCTCGGTCGCTATCGCTAAGATGCTGATCGCCATCGGGGAGGGCGAGTTCGAGGGCACCCCCACCGCGCGCGACATCTTCCTCGACAACACTCCGCTGCAAGATCCTCAAGGCAATATGAACTTCCCGAACGTGAAGTGGGAGTGGCGCACCGGGGCGGTGGATCAGGCCTATATCCAGGGCATCCCCTCGATCGAGAACGAAACCACCATCAGTACCGAACTGCGCAGCGGCACACCGTGGGTTCGGGCGATCACCAATACCCAGCTTTCGGCCGTGCGCGTGCGTTTCGCCTGGCCGGCGCTCCAGTCTGTGGATGCCAGCGGCAACATCAACGGTTATCGGATCGAGTACAAAGTTGAGCTGGCCACCGACGGCGGCGCCTACCAGCAGGTACTTAGCGAAGCGGTCGACGGCAAAACCACCAGCCTTTACGAGCGCACCCGCCGTATCGATTTGCCCAGGGCCACCACCGGCTGGCTGATGCGTATTACCCGGGTGACCATCAACCAGAACAACAACAAAATCTCCGACACGATGCAGATCGCCGGCTTCACCGAGGTGATCGACGCGAAGATCCGCTACCCAAATACTGCGCTGCTATACATCGAGTTTTCAGCCGAACAGTTCCGCAGCATCCCGGCGGTAACGGTCGAGACAAAGCTGAAGAAGATGCAGGTGCCGAGCAATTATGACCCTGTGTCTCGTACCTACTCGGGCGTTTGGGACGGAACATTCAAGCAGGCCTGGACCGATAACGCGGTTTGGATGACCTACGACATCACCACCGCAGACCGCTTCGGCCTTGGCCGTCGCATCAAGCCGTGGATGGTGGACAAGTGGGAGCTCTACCGCATCTCGCAGTACTGCGACCAACTGGTGCCGGACGGGAAGGGTGGCCAGGAACCGCGCTTCATCTGCAACCTGAACCTGCAAAGCAAGGCTGACGCCTGGTCGCTGCTGCGCGACATCTCTACGATTTACCGGGGCATGACTTATTGGGCCCAGGGCCAGGTGTTCACGCTTGCGGATATGCCGCGTGCTACCGACTTCGACTTCGCCTATACCCGGGCGAACGTCATTGACGGCAAGTTCACTTACTCGAGCGCATCGGAGCGCACCCGCTACACCAGGGCGCTGATCAGCTACGACAACCCACTGAACAACTTCGACACCGACGTCACAGCTGTAACCGATGCCAAGCTGCAGCGGCGCTACGGCGACAACCCGCTGGAGATCAGTGCCATCGGCTGCACCCGCGAATCCGAGGCCCAGCGCCGCGGTAAGTGGGCGCTTCTGACCAACTCAAAAGATCGGGCCGTCACCTTCAAGGTCGGCTTGGACGGGCGTATTCCGCTGCCTGGCTACGTGATCCCGATCGCTGACGAACTGCTTGCAGGCCGGCCGGTGGGCGGGCGCATCTCGGCAGTGAATGGCAAAGTCATCACCCTGGACCGCGACACCCAGGCCAAGCCCGGCGACCGACTGATCCTCAACCTGCCTGACGGCAAGTGCGAGGGCCGCACCGTGCAGCTTGTCAGCGGCCGGCAGGTCACTGTGACCCTGGCCTACTCCGTCTCGCCTGAGCGCGAGTTGGTGTGGGCGCTGGATGCTGACGACCTGGCCATCCCGCTTTATCGCGTGGTCAGCGTGGCGCGGCCAGAGCCTGGCGTGTTTGAAATCTCGGCCGTTCAGTACGACTCGAGCAAGTTCGATTACATCGACACCGGCGCCCGGCTTGAAGAGCGGCCAATCAGCGTTGTGCCGATCACCGTGGTTCCGGCGCCGGCCAGCGTCACGCTGACGTCGAGCTATGCCGTGAACCAGGGTATCGCGATCAGCACCATGAACATCTCCTGGCCCGCCGTGAGTGGCGCGGTCGCCTATGACGTGGAGTGGCGCAAGGACAGCGGCAACTGGATCAAGGTGCAGCGCACAGGCTCGACCAGTGTTGACGTCACGGGTATCTACTCAGGCGCTTATGTGGCCCGGGTACGCTCGGTGAGCGCCTTCGAGATCTCTTCGATCTGGAAGAGCTCCAATCTGACCAACCTGGAAGGGAAGGTTGGCTTGCCTCCGGCGGTGGCGTTCCTGACCACCACTAGTGAGCTGTTCGGCATCAGCATCAAGTGGGGTTTCCCGCCAGGTGCAGAGGACACCCAGCGCACCGAGCTGTGGTATGGACCGGCCAATGACCTGTCGGTGGCCACCAAGCTTGCCGACCTGGCGCATCCCCAGGCCGATTACCGCATGCAGTCGCTGTTGGCCGGCGCAACCCTGTTCTTCTGGGCGCGCCTGGTGGACCGCACCGGCAACGTAGGCCCGTTCTATCCGGTGGGCAACGGCGTCATTGGCCAGGCCAGCTCGGATGCTGCGCCGGTGCTGGAGTTGATCGCGGGCCAGGTTGGCCGCACGGAGCTTGGCCAGGACATCAACGACGAGATCGACAAGATCCCAGGCCTTCAGGCACAGCTCGATGCTCTTGATGGCCTGAAGGCCTACGACCCTCAGGCCGTGTATCTGGAGGGTGACTTGGTGGTCGTCGGCAAGCGCATCTATCAGGCCCTTGGCCCGGTGCCTGTCGATACCCCACCACCTAATGTGGCCTTCTGGTCTGACGTTGGCCAAGCTGTAGTCACGGCCAACGGCCTGGCACGCCAGGTTGAGATCAACACGACCAGCATCACCGAGTTGGACGGTGTGGTAACGGCGAACGCGTCGAGCCTTCAGGCATTGCAGTCTGCCTATCGGGATGACACGGGGGAGGGCGATCTCAATGATGCGCTCCAGGGCTACAACGCCTCTGCGAGTTTCGCGCAGGAAGTGAAGACTCGCGCCTCGCAGAACGAGGCCATGGTTCAGCGCCAGACCGAACTCACCGCATCGGTGGGCGATGTCGCTGGCACTGTGACCGATCTGGAAAGCGTCGTGGTCACGGACCGCGAGGCGACAGCCCAGGCGATCCAGCAGCTGCACACCGATGTCGAGGGGAACACGTCCGACATTCAGACGCAGTCCCAGATCGTTAGTGACATCAGCGGCAAGGTGAACCTGTCTTGGTCGGTGAAGATGCAATATAACTCCGCGACCGGGCAGTACATCACCGCCGGGGTGGCGCTAGGCATTGAGAACGGCCCTGCGGGTTTGCAAAGCCAGTTTCTGGTCAGCGCGGACCGGTTCGCCATCGTCAACACTATTGCCGGCGGCGCGATCTCGGTTCCGTTTGCGGTGCAGGGCGGGCAGGTATTCATGAACTCGGCCTTCATCCAAGACGGCTCGATCACGAACGCCAAAATCGGCAACTACATTGCATCCAACAACTATGTTGCAGGCGTTTCCGGTTGGAAGTTGTTCTTCGACGGTACCTTCGAAATCAACAGCGCTTTCGGTGGCCAGGCTCGGCAGGTAATCAATAGCGCGGGCGGTAAGGTGTTCGACGAGAACGGAATCAAGCGCTACCAGTGGGGAGACCTTTCTGCATGAGCTACGGAGTAAGAGCGTGGGGGCCGACCGGCCTCCTTGAGCTTGATGAAAACTCGTTTACTGTGCGGATCGCTTACTCGGAAATTGTGCAGGCCGGTGTTCCGGCACCAGGGCGAACCCGCTATATATCAATTCCAGGTGTTAACCCCGCCACACACTCCGCCGTATGCGTTCCGGTTGCTGCTTACGACACATCCGCACAGAGCCACTATGCGATTCAATACACCCCGGTCGTTGTAGTGGATGGAGTGGTCATATACTTTGGCAACCCCTCAACTTCCACAGGGCCCCTCGGTCTTTCACCTCAAAGACTATTAGTAATGAGGTATCGCTAATGACATTTGGTGTAACTTTCACAAACGACAATAATGTCGTCACACTTGATTCCGAATTTGCGAGGCTTGTGATTCTTGAAAAAGGAACCTGGAGCTCGTCCAGTTCAGGCGCATATGTACCGTTTTCGAAAGCAATTACAACCGATGAGCCGCCATTGGTCTTTGTAAGGCCGGCCTTATCCGTAATGCTATGTTTTTGTGTGGTTAGAGGTTCGGCGGGGGCATGGACAGGATTCTCTTTTTCGGGGATTACGGGTCAGCCCAGCTCTGGAAATTGGTTTGCCGCCGCGTTTAAATCAGAACCAACTGCAAAGTTTGGATTTCGGATATGGGATGGGTCTTCGAAACTTCTATTTGACAGTGGGACTCCATGCGCGCAATTCACCAGAACGATTACTGGCTGGTCATATCTCGGCTCATCCACAACTGACCAGGGAACTTCCCGTCTTAGTTGGACGGCTCCTTCAAGTCTTACAAGTGGCGATTTTATGTTGCTCAATAACATCGCTATGGACGTTGCGGGGAGCACGTCCCGGCAGGGAAACTTATACGCGGTATGGGAGTACCATAACGACAGGCTTGTGATTCAGGCTGTTGGGGTTGACCTGCAAACCTCTCTGTTTATCCCTGTAGTTTTTGCGAAACCCATTTCCTGATTACCTGTTTTATCAATATTTATAAGGCCGCCATGTGCGGTTTTTTTGTTGCCTGGAGAAAAGTATGGGCTGGTACAAGACGGGCACGGTTTCTGTAACAGCTGGAAGTAATGCTGTTCTAGGTGCCGCTACATCCTTCATCGCGAATGCGCGGGTGGGTGATGGCTTCCGTGGTCCTGACGGAAAATGGTACGAAGTGACGAACATCGCCAGCGACACGGCGTTGTCGATCTCTCCGAATTACCAGGGAGTAACGGCCTCGGGTGGCACGTACTCTTTGGCGCCGCTTCAGGGATACCTCAAGGATTCGGCTGATCAGTTGCGCGCCGCGACCAAAGTCATCGGAGCCACCGCGACGGATATGACTGCGCAAGTCGCCTTGGCTCAAACGGCGGCTGCCTCTGCGAGCGCCTCCAAGGATGCGGTAACAACGCTGGAGGCATCGGCGACCCAGAGCAAGAATGCTGCTGCGTCGTCGGCGACTACAGCGTCTAGCGCCAAAGATCAGGCAGTGCAGAGTGCGAGCGAGGCCTTGGCCAGCAAGAACGCATCTAAAACGAGTGAAACAAATGCGGGTAACTCTGCAACAAGGGCGGAGGCGGCAGCCGCCTCGGCTGCGAACAAGGCATCGGCTGGCGCTAATAGTGATATCACCTCCCTCAGCGGGTTGACGACTGCGCTTTCCGTGGCGTACGGCGGCACAGGCGGTAAAACGCCGGCTGCCGCACAAACAGCTCTTGGCTTAGTAAAGGCTGCCGCAACCAGTTCAACGGCCGGGGAGGTTCTACAAGTTGGGCACGCTGGGTGGAACGGAGGTGTCGCGATCCTCATGGGCGCCGGCACCGACTGCAATACCATTCAGCGGTCTGGCTTATATGCCCTTAATGCAACGTATACAAACGGGCCGCCTAACTTTTCAGCAGGGCCGATCTACATACGGGTATCCGTGCATGGTGCGGCGGCATACTTGACCCAGGAGGCCTTCGGCATCACCAGCAACCTCAGGGCGATTCGGTGCATGGTTGGCAGTGCATGGGGCGCCTGGAGTCCAGAGGGTTCCTTCTCAAGTTTGGTCGGGTCTCCAACTGATAATGCCAATCTGGCTACTGCCCTGAATTCAAAAATCAGCCTTGTATCTAGTGGCGGAACTGCTACCAACGGCTGGGCCAAATATTCAGACAATGTCACCGAGCAATGGGGGACTGTGAGCGTGAGTAACGATCAAGCTGGAGTCGTGTTTTCGTTCAACACACCTTTCACGACCTCGATTCGATGCTTCTTAACAACAACCGCATTGAGCGGGCGCGGCAGTGCGGCCGAAGCAAACAACACGGCGATCCCGATAAGCTTGACTCAGTTCAGGATTGCTTCGGGGCACGCTAATACGCCGATCAATGTGACTTGGTACGCGAAAGGAATTTGATATGTACTTCGATCCCGAGACGATGACTTTTCAATCTGAAGATCAAGAAGGCTTTGTTCTTCTGACGGATGAAGAGTATTGCCGCTTACTTGATGGTCGCGGGGAGGGCAACAGCATTGTGCTGGATGATTCTGGCGTGCCGACTCTGGAGCCGATCCCTCTGCCAACAGAAGATGATTTGCGGGCCGTTGCTGAGAGCGCCTGGCGCATCACCGAACTTCCTGTTGTTGCTCGCCAGTTGGAGGCCATCGAAGAGGCTGATGCGGATGTGCCGCCGGCGGATCTTTTGCCTGGCACCCGAAAGCAGTGGTTGAAGTACCGAGGTCAGGTCAGCAACTGGACCGACACCAACGCTGAATTCCCCGACATTACCAAGCGCCCAATTCGACCTGCCTGATAAGTCACCGAACACCGTCACCCGCCTTGAGCGGGTTTTATTTTGCCTGGAGAAAAGTATGACCACTTCCGAAAGAGACCGCGACATCCTGGCGCGCACGCTGTGGGGCGAGGCCCGCGGGGAAGGCTTGGAGGGGCAGATTGCCGTGGCCTGGACGATCCGTAACCGCGTGATCGACGGCAAGGCCACGTCTTGGTGGGGGGAGGGCTACGCCGGCGTGTGCCTGAAGCCGTGGCAGTTCAGCTGCTGGAACCAGAACGACCCGAACTACGCCTACCTCAGCGGCGTGAAGCCGATCCCGGCGGCGCAGTTCACCCAGGCACAGCGCGCTGCGGACCAAGTGATGTCTGGCTCGGTACCGGACCCAACCGGCGGTGCCACGCACTACTACGCAACCACGATGCCCAAGGCACCGGCCTGGGCGGCGAAGGCCAAGCAGACGCTGCGACTCGGTCACCACGTCTTCTTCAAGGATGTGCCGTGATGACGCCTTTGCAGAAGCTGCTCGGGCTGGCGCTGCTGATCCTGGGGCTGATGGCCAGCGCCGCCGGCGTCACCTGGCAGGTTCAAGAGTGGCGGATGGGCAAGAAGCTCGCCGAGCAGGCCGGCTTATATAAGGATGACCTGTCGTTGATAGGTGCCGCCGCCGCCAAGCAGGCCCGAGACGAAACCGAGAAACGCCTGACCCTGGAGCAAACGCTCGCCGGTCAAGACCAACAACACACCAAGGAATTATCCGATGCCCAGCGTAACCAGGCTCTGCTACGTGATCAGCTTGCTACTGCTGATGTCCGGCTGTCAGTCCTCATCGAGGACTCAGCCAGTGGCTGCAACGTGCCTACCACCCCCGGCACCGTCGGCGTGGTTCATGCAGCCCGTCGAGCCCAACTTGACCCAGCGCATTCTCAAAGAATTATCCGCGTCACCGATGATGGGGATAACGCCATAATCGCGCTGCGTGCTTGTCAGGCGTACGTCAGGGCTCTTACTCGCTGATCGGTTGAATCAGCTCGGGCCCCTTATTGCGCACGTTGCCCACAGCCGTATCGACCCTGAACCACTCGAACACCTCAGACGGTTCACCCTGGTGAAGCACCATCTGCTCGGCTCGCTCCTTGGGCGTGGCTGGGTCCAACCATTCCCGCGCCAAGTCCGGGGTCAGCACCACAGGGCGCCGGTCGTGAATGTCCACCATTCCCCCGGCGCTGTCGGCGGTGATGATCACGAAGCCATCATGCTCGCCCGGGCCTTCATCAGCATCCGGTAGCTGGCCGATGGCGGCACAGAATATGGGTGCACGATCCCGCCGGCGGATGAGGTAGGGCTGCTTCTTGGTCCCGCCTTCATCTACCCACTCAAACCAGTTGTCGATGGGAGTAATGGCACGATGTGGCCATATCGACCGGAAGAACGGTCCGTGGGCCACTTTCTCCACGCGGGCATTGATCGGCGCGGCGCGGTCTTTTGCCCAGTGCGGGCGCCAGCCCCAGCGAACTGGATCGGCGTGGAGCAAGTCGCCCTGCAGGTGCAGAAGTGCAACCGCAGTTGAGGGCGCCACGTTGTAACGCTCAATCGGCTGATCACCCACGGAGTTCGCCAGCGCATTGGGCATGCTCAGCGCTGCAACGAAGTCGTGGATTCCTCGGTACTGCGTCAATCTTCCGCACATAGTTTGTACCTCCCCGCACCAACCCAGCCTAGCTCCCGCTCGTAGTTTTAGCCTCGCGAATCTGACTAAGAAGTTCCTGGTTCTCCCTGAATAGGTGATCGCGCTGCTCGGCCACGGTCAGAAGGCCGTTTATCTTCCTGTCCATTTCCGAGTTTTCGCGGTTGAGCCTGGAAACCTCCGAGCGCGCTTTATTGAGCGCGTCCTCGGCGGATGTCTTGCCAGTGGCTAGGTCATCGCTTAACTGAATCAGGCCTGCGATATTGCGCCGCGCCTTGTTCAGCGCCGATTGGGTCTGGTTGAGCTCGTCTTCCAGCAGCGCGCACTGATGCTTGTACATTTCCAGGGGTGTAGGGCAGCCAAGCCACGCCGAGGTGTCTTCGTCGATGTTCATGGGGGGTCGATCCAAATGCTGTATGTACGTACAGTAATCGAGGATCCATGGTTACGCGATTCAAGGCGACGAGCTGTAGTGTTACTCCGGTGACATCAGCACGGCCAGCGTGAGTTTTATGAACTCTTCGTTCTCGTCGATGGTGTGCAGCGCGCCCCGGATGTTCTCGGCGACATCTGCTGACCCACGCTGCTCCACCCAGTTCGATAGCTCCATGATGGAGGCTTCCAGGGCAAGCTGGTTTTCGTAGAGCTTGGAAAGCAGGGAAGGGAGCAGATCTGAGTTGGGCATTGGCGTTCCTCTGGTTGAGTGAACAGCGTAGCAGTCGGTGTTCTTCGGGGAGTTTGTGTTCGGTCGGCAGGACGCCGGGGATGGGAATTGCGGAGCAGGTTCTGAAATTGCGGAGCAGAAAAGATAAGGGCCTGCCCAGGTTTCCCCGGCAAGCCCTTGATATCCTTGGTGCCCGAACCCGGAATCGAACCGGGACGCCCTTACGAGCGGGGGATTTTAAGTCCCATGCGTCTACCAGTTTCGCCATTCGGGCGGTAGCGCGATGCAGCAGGGTTGGGAATATATAGATCCAGGCGCGTATGCGCAAGGCCGCAAAGCAGCTTTGTTGTGCGCGGGCCAGGGTGAAAAAGCTCGAAAGATCAGTGATCTACGGAGGCTTTAAGAGAAAATCCAGAGGATTCCCACGGCTTGGGAACAAGACTCATACCAAACAGCCGTAGCGATATGCCACCTTGGCAGCCCGTCAATGCATCGGTTGACGCGCCGTATCCGCAAACGTTCGTTTATGGCGCCAACCTGTTCAAGGCCAAACCTGGACGCTACCCTGCCACTCCCCTAATCATAAAAAGGAATGAGTGATGAGTGTCCAGACTCTGCCCCAGGAAGGCAGTTGCCGCTGTAGTCGTGTGCGTTTCAGTGTGAGTGAGGCGCCTGTGATCACCATGGCCTGCCATTGCACGGGGTGTCAGAAAATGACCTCCAGCGCGTTCTCCCTCAGTGCGTTGTTCCCGGCCAGCGCCTTCACCGTGACCCAGGGCTGCCCGGTGACCGGTGGCCTGCACGGGGCGGACCGTCATTATATGTGCCCACATTGCATGAGCTGGCTGTTTACTCGCCCCCATGGCATTGATGAGTTCGTCAATGTGCGTGCGACCTTGCTGGATAACGCCAGCGGGTATGTGCCGTTTATGGAAACCTGGACCAGCGAAAAACTGCCCTGGGCCACGACCCCGGCGGTCGAAAGCTTTGCGCAACTGCCTGAACCCCAGGACTTCCCGCGTTTGATGCAGGCCTACGCCGTGTTCAGTGCCCGTTGACGTCAATCGATCAATGCCAGCAGGTCCGTGTCGCCGACATCCACCCCGGCTTGAGTCAGCAGGGTCGTCGCCTGGCCCCGATGGTGGGTCTGATGGTTGAAGAAGTGCAGCAGCAGGCTGGCAAACGGCTTGTCGGCGGCAACGCCACGCATGTTGTGGTAGTGCAGGCGTAGGTCGAGGTCGGGCTCGCGCAACAGGTTGGCCCAGTCGATGATCAGTTGGTCCAGCCAGGTGCGGCGCGCCGCCAGTGCGCTCAGGTCGGCGAAGGCCAGGTGCTTGAGATCGACAGGCATGGCAATGGCCGCCAAGGGGGCCAGCGCGGTAGAGCCTGCAGGCTGTTGGGCGAAGCGCTTGAGCCAGACCGTATCACCCAGCACCAGGTGGTTGAGCGTGCCCAGGATCGAGCCGAAAAAAGCCTGGCGATCCGCGCGTAACTGCGCATCTGAAAGCTTGGCGGCGGCCTCATAGACCTTGCGGTTCATCCACTGGTTGTAGGTCGCCATCAGTGCGATCTGCTCGATTCGGTTCACGGGTGTTCCCTGGTTGGCTGCGCGCCCGCTCGGCGGTCGGGGTGTTCCGGCAGTGGCGGGCGATGGTTGTTGAACGCCAATACTACGCCAACGCGTCCTTCCAGACAGTCGACCAGTTTGATGGCCCCGAAGCCGAGGCCCACAGCCATGCAGTGTTGCGCGCCTTGATTGCCAGCTGCGTCTGGAGCAACAGGCCAAGGCCTAGAACCGCAACGTAGCGCCGGTCGTCAACCATTGTTCACGCTCGCCGATCAGGCTGCGCCCAACCACAACGTCCACATCGACGTATGTCCCGAGATGCAAGCGTGGCCCGGCCTGCCATGCCTGGTCGCCGCCGGCCTGACCATAACGCTCGGCGATCAGCGTCAGCATGGGTACCGGCTGATACTCAAAACCGGTGCCCCAGGTCAGGCGGTGTTTTTCATCGCCGTCGTTATAGGCATGGGTCCAGCCGGCATTCAGATTCAGGCGCAGCGGCGCCAGCGGCTGCCACGTCAGGGGGACGTTGAAATCCGCGCCGTCATACGCATGCCTGCGGTCCTGGGCAAAGTGCGCGCCGCCGGCAATCGCCAGCTGCAGCCCAAGATCATCCCGTGACAGCACCTGGGCCTTGAGTTGCGGGCTGAGCTGGCTTTCGCCGCTGGCACGTGACAGTGCTGCGCCCCATTGCACCGCAGGCATGGCACTGAACGTACAGGCCGGCGACAGTGTTTCGCTGTGGCTGCTGCCGTCGTGGCGATAAGCGCTGTACCAGGCGTCTACGTTGCATTCGCCTGGCGCGTTGATAGCACCGTCATCGACCACATAGGCGCCGCCAGCCGCATTGGCCTTGGATATCACGGCGATGAGCAAAATAAAGCCCAGCGTCAGGCCGATAAACATTAAGTTATGCCGCAATGCACGGCGTTTAGCCGGTGGCAACAGCAGCAGGCTGTGGCGCACATTACGGCCGTGACGCGCACGGTATTTGGCAAACCCGTCAGGGCGTTTTGGAGTGTGTGGGGTGTGCATGATGCACCTCGCTTGAGTTCAGCTTTCTACAGTCAGCACCGCAATGCCGCTGGCTTTGGCCTGGCAGACCAGCTCCGATGTGTCCTCACCACCCGGCAGGGCGATGACCACATCCGGGCGGCTGTCGGTCAGCATGAAGTGGTTGCGCTGGCGTTCGGCCTGCTTGCCATGGCGTTGCCAGTTGGGCGGGTAACGCACCACGTCGATCCCGATTTCCCGGGCCCATTCCTCGATGTCACTGCCGAGGAACTGGTTGCCGCCGTGGATCAATACCTGCACCGGGCGCAGGCGGTGGTAAGCGTCCAGCACGTGGCGGGACTTCTTGGTGTCGGCGTAATGACGACCTGCACAGATCAAGATGCGCATAGTCCGGTTCCTTGTGAGGCGCGGCGGCGGCCCAGCGACCGCCGCCGTTTAAACGGCAGGGGTGATCAGTACCACTGCTTGAAGCGGCGGATGTAGATCGTTTTCATCAGTTGGGCCACGCAGCAGTAGCTGACCAAGGTGCCCACCAGCCATGGGAAGTACGCCAGCGGCAGCGGTTGCAAGCCCACCAGGGTACCCAGCGGCGAGAACGGCACGTAGATCCCCAGCACGATCACCACGCAGGTCATCATCAACACCGGCCAGGCGGCTGTGCTCTGGAAGAACGGGATCTTGCGGGTGCGCAACATATGCACCACGAGGGTTTGCGAAAGCAGGCCTTCGATAAACCAGCCGGACTGGAACAGAGTCTGCATCTCGACGCTGTTGGCGGCGAACACGTACCACATCAGCGCAAAGGTGGTGATGTCGAAGATCGACGAGGTCGGCCCGATCCACAGCATGAAACGGCCGATGTTTTTCGCATCCCACTTGCGTGGCTGGGCCAGGTATTCCTTGTCCATCTTGTCCCACGGCAACGCCAACTGGGAGATGTCGTACATCAGGTTTTGCAGCAGCAAGTGGATTGCCAGCATCGGCATGAAGGGGATGAAGGCACTGGCCACCAGCACCGAGAACACATTGCCGAAGTTGGAGCTGGCGGTCATGTTCAGGTACTTCATGATATTGCCGAAGGTTTCGCGGCCCTTGAGCACGCCTTCTTCCAGCACCATCAGGCTCTTTTCCAGGAGGATGATGTCGGCCGATTCCTTGGCGATGTCGGTGCCGCTGTCCACCGAGATGCCGACGTCGGCATCGCGCAGGGCCGGGGCATCGTTGATGCCGTCACCGAGAAAACCCACGGTGTGGCCGTTGGCTTGCAGGGCCTTGAGCACACGGGACTTCTGCAACGGCGTGAGCTTGGCGAACACCGTACGTTCTTCAACGTGACGTGCCAGGCTGGCGTCGTCCATCAATTCGATCTCCACCCCCAGCAGCGGCCGGCCGGGCTCAAGGCCGACCTGACGGCAGATCTTGCTGGTGACCACCGCGTTGTCGCCGGTCAGCACTTTGACCGCTACGCCGATCTGTTGCAGTGCAGCAATCGCCGGGCCGGCGGTTTCCTTGGGTGGATCGAGGAAGGTCAGGAACCCCTGGATCACCAGGTTGCGTTCATCGCCGGTGGTGTACTGCTGGCGTGCCAGCGCCTTGGGGATCGTGCGAGTCGCCACCACCAGCACCCGAAAGCCGTCTTCGTTGTAATCGTTGGCAATCGCCAGCAGTTCCTCGCGGCGGCGTTCATCCAATGGCACGGCGGTGCCGGCGTCCAGCAGATGGGTGGCAATGCCGAGCATCTCTTCCACCGCGCCTTTGCACACCAGCAGATGGTCGTCGGCCGCGTCCTTGACCACGATGGACAGGCGACGGCGGACGAAGTCGAAGGGCAATTCATCGACCTTGCTGTAGGCAAACGGCACCTGGAATTTCGGATTCTGCTCTGAAAACTGCACCACTGCCTGATCCATCAGGTTCTTCATGCCGCTCTGGTGATAGCTGTTGAGCCAGGCCAGGGACAGCACGGCATCATCGCGTTGGCCAAAGGCGTTGACGTGATGTTCGAGGATGATTTTGTCCTGGGTCAGGGTGCCGGTCTTGTCGGTGCACAACACATCCATGGAGCCAAAGTTCTGGATCGCATTCAAGCGCTTGACCACCACTTTGCGCTTGGCCATGGCCGTGGCGCCCTTGGCCAGGTTGGCGCTGACGATCATCGGCAGCATTTCCGGGGTGAGGCCCACGGCCACCGCCAGGGCAAACAGGAAGGCGTCGCCCCAGTCACCTTTGGAGAAGCCGTTGAGGAAGAAGACAATCGGCACCATCACCAGCATGAACCGGATCAACAACCAGCTGACGCTGTTCACTCCACGGTCGAACGCGGTCTGCACCCGTGAGCCAACAATCGCCTTGGCCAGGGAGCCGAAATACGTACGCGCTCCGGTGGCCACCACCACGGCCCTGGCCCGGCCGCTGACCACGTTGGTACCCATGAAACAAATGTTTGGCAGATCCAGCAGGTTGCCTTGATCGGCGCTCACCGGGCCGGCGGATTTTTGCGTGACGTCGCCCAGGGTGTCGTACTTCTCCACCGGCAAGGCTTCGCCGGTGAGCACGGCCTGGCTGATAAACAGATCGCGGGATTCGATCAGGCGGATGTCGGCGGGGATCATGTCACCGGCCGAAAGCTGCACGATATCGCCGGCCACCAGGTCGCGCATCGGCACTTCGCGCAGGGTCGGTTGGCTGCCCACCTGCTCACGGCGCAGCACGGTAGCGGTGGTGCGGACCATGGCTTTCAAGGCCTCGGCGGATTTGGCCGAGCGGTGCTCCTGCCAGAAGCGCAGCAGGCTGCTGAGCAGGACCATGGTCATGATAATGATGACTTTGGTCGGGTCAGCGTCTTCACCTGCCTGCATCGGCAGCCAGCAATCGGTAAAGAAGCTGATGGCGCCCAGGGTCAGTAGTACGTAGATGAACGGGTTGTTCAGTGCGTGCAGGAACTGGATGAGTGCATGGGGCGGCTTGTCGTGGGCAACTTCGTTATAGCCTTCCCGTTGCAGGCGGGCAGAGGCGTCCAGTTCGGTCAGGCCATCCTGGGTGGCACGGACGTTGGCGAGGGTGGCTTGCAGGCCATTGTGGGCTTCGCGGGCGGCACGCATCGACAGTCTGGTGCCTTCGTCGATGCCTTTTTTCTTGCTCAGTGGCGTGTTTTTTACGGCGCTCATTGTTTGTACTCCTGTCGCCGGCTCTCGACAAAACATACCGGTACTTACCTGATTACAGGCGAGCAACAGCATGCCGGGCCGCCAACTTGGCGATCGGTTTAAATAAAGTATTCACATCACTTCTACAGTGCCCGCCAACAGCGTGTTAGTTAACTAACACGCAGCGGGCTACGACTGGATAAGTCCATAAAGAACTCCAGAGTATTAATAAGAAAGTTGCTGTTTCCAGCCAGCTCAGGCGGCGCGGGCGCTCACATACAGACCGAGCATCAAGCTGGCTTGCTCCAGGCTGGAAACCTTCGGTCTCTGAGGGTCTTGAGGGGCGGCGTGGTCCCACTGCTGCACCAATTGGCCGCTTTGCGGGCAGATACGCCAGTGCGCCAGCGGGCGCGCTGGATACACTTGAGGGGAGGGTGCAACAAAGGTCGGGCGGGCCGGGGCAAAGCCTGCGGGCGCCCGGCACAGCTTGGCGCGCAGGGCTGCGGCTAGCGTGCGTACATCAGGCAAAACAAGGAGTTGGAAGGTCATAACACACCTCGGGACCGGACGGGCATCCGGCGAGGCAGTTACGGTGGAGCATCAAGCTCTAGCGCAGCTTACCGGACCGGGGAGGCGAGTCCTGTCATATTCTGGGTTTGGCGCCCGACGCCCGCAAACGCGGTGCTCGGACAGCGACTAGATACTGTGTCCATTGGCTTCTTTTGTGAGGTTTAAAAAAGGCCCCAGTTGCGGGCAGGGGCAATCTACTCAGGCGCTTACAAAATGTCAACGCATGATTAATTAAATTACCCAGTGTTCAGAGTTTATTCAGGCGAGAGGCGCTGGAAGTTACGCGATATATAACTTCATATACCTTGTGCCGCGAGAATCGCCAGATAGATCAATACCAACCCGCAGGTGCCATAACTGATACGTTGCCACAGGGGCGAAGCATTCTTGCGCAACAGGTTCACCAGCGCTGCGATCAGAAAGCAGGACAACACTGACGCCAGCATGAAGCCGGCAAAAAACATCAGGGTTTGCCCATGACTGGGCGTGGCGCCGACGATGCCGGACAGCGCACTGCCCAGCGCGCCCCAGTAAACAATGTTTTTCGGATTAGCCAGGGAAATCGCCGCGCCCACCGCCAAGGCATTCTGTCCGGAACTGGCCGGTGCGTTGCCGGCTTGTGGTAACTGCCACGCATCGATCAGGCTGCGTACGCCGAGCCACGCCAGGTACAGCGCGCAGACAACGGTCAGCGGCACACGCACGGCGTCATGCTGGATAAGCAGGGCAATGCCGGTCAGGCCGATAACGGCCCAGACAGCATCACCGACCAGCGAGCCGATCTGCACCATCAGCGCAGGGGTAAAGCCGTGTAGCAAGCCGCGTCGCAAGGTCTCCGCCAACACGGCGCCAGGGGACAGGCAAAACACAAAACCGAATACCAGCGCGTAGAAAAAGATTGTCAGCATGCCCGCGATCCTTCCAATGAGGAGGGCAGTGTGAGGCGCGGGGCGAAGGCTGTCTTGAACCAGATTGCGCTGCTCAGCGTTTCACTGCGCTCTGGTAACGACCCGGAGTCATGCCGTACGCCGCGCGAAAATGCCGATTGAGGTGGCTCTGGTCGGCAAACCCCAGGTCCTGAGCGACGTCCGACGCGGCGGCGCCGTTACGCAACAACCCCTTCGCACGACGGGTGCGCAGTTGCATGGCCCACTGGCGAGGGCTGAGTCCGGTCTCTTTTTGGAAGGCCCGTAACAGGTGGAATTTGGACAGCCCCAACTCGTCGCCGAGGTGGTCCAAGGGCAGCGAGTGATGCAGGTGCTCGGCCAGCAACTCCTGGGCACGCAGGACCATGGCTTTACCCGTCGCCGTACTGCCGGGCAGGCGTACGCCGCTCATGGCAACCACCTCACCGAGCAGCACCACCATGGCGTCTTCATTCAGGTCACGGACCAGCGCATCAGCGCACAAAGCGCCTTTCACCGCCGCTGCCAGGCGTTGCGCGAGCAGTGGTTGAACACATAACGAGCGATCAAACTCCAGATGCGCCAAGCCCAGGTCCGCTGCTAATTGATCCGCAGTGACATAAAGGCTGACGAACTGCCACGGTGCGCCATCCGCCGCACCACCGCCTTGAATCTGCCCAGGGTTGTACAGGGTAATGCTGCCCGGCCCGGCGTCGAACTCCCGGCGGTCCAGCCAGACTTTTTCCTCACCGACCAGGTTTACGCCGATCACACATTCGTCATGGCTGTGGCGGGCGAAGGTCAGGCCGGTGCAGACGGTGCTGCTGACTTCGTAGTGGCCCAGCCAGGCGTGTTGCATCGTGCTCATTGCGCAAGCTCAGTCAGGAAGTGGGCATGAGCATACGCTGGCAGCACGGGCCAGATCGACTATTGATTGACCCGTGTGAGTCATTGCGTTCTCCCGTTACAACGCGGCGATACGGGATAACTCAACCTTTAGTCGGGCAGGATCGAGACAGGCAAACGGCAGGGCGAAAAATGCCTGGCAGCGACGTTCGATGATCGTGAGCGTGGCCTTGAACGCTGCGTCCACGCAAGCTTCATCGCCGTGGACATCCGACGGGTCCTCTAACCCCCAGTGCGCCTTGAGCGCCGGCCCGAAATACACCGGGCAGGCTTCGCCGGCGGCCTTGTCGCAGACGGTGATAACCAAATCCGGTGGGCTGCCTTCAAAGGCGTCGTTGCCCTTGCTGTACAACCCTTCGGTACTGATGCCCGCTGCCTGCAGCGTGCTCAGGCTGCGCGGCAGCACCTGGCCCTTGGGAAAACTGCCTGAGCTGATGGCCTCGAAACCTGGCGGCGCGAGGTGGTTGAACACTGCTTCGGACAAGATACTGCGGCAGCTGTTGGCGGTGCACATGAACAGGACTTTCATTGCAGTCTCTCCGTCAGACACTCAGGCGCAACGCGAGGGCGGCGAGGGTGATCAGCAGCACCGGCAAGGTCAGCACAATCCCGACCTTGAAGTAGTAGCCCCAGGTGATGGTGATGCCTTTGCGTGCAAGGATATGCAGCCATAGCAGGGTGGCCAGGCTGCCGATGGGGGTGATTTTCGGGCCCAGGTCGCTGCCGATCACGTTGGCGTAGATCATCGCGTCCTTGACCACGCCCACGGCATGGCTCGACTCGATGGACAGCGCGCCGATCAAGACCGTCGGGAGGTTGTTCATCGCAGAGGACAGCAAGGCCGTCAGCACCCCGGTGCCCATGGCCGCGCCCCAGACACCGTAAGTGGCAAAGGTATCAAGCCAGGTCGCCAGGTAGGTGGTGAGGCCAGCGTTACGCAAACCGTAGACCACCAGGTACATGCCCAGGGAGAAAATCACGATCTGCCACGGAGCTTCCTTCAGCACTTTGCGCGTGGAGATCTTGTGGCCCTTGGCGGCGATCACCAGCAGGAGCACAGCGCACACCGCAGAAATCGCGCTGATCGGAATGCCCAGCGGTTCCAGTGCAAAGCAGCCGATCAACAGGATCCCCAGCACCCACCAGCCGGCACGGAAGGTGGCGCGGTCATGAATGGCGCTGGCGGGGTCTGCAAGGTCGGCGGGGTCGTAGGTGTGCGGGATGTCGCGGCGAAAGAACCACAGCAATATGGCGAGGGTGGCCGCGACGCTGACGAGGTTGACCGGCACCATCACTGCCGCGTATTCGTTGAAGCCGATCTTGAAGTAGTCCGCCGATACGATATTCACCAGGTTCGACACCACCAGCGGCAGGCTTGCCGTATCGGCGATAAACCCTGCGCCCATGACAAACGCCAGGGTGGCCGCCGGTGAAAAACGCAGGGCCAGCAGCATCGACATGACAATGGGGGTGAGGATCAGCGCCGCGCCGTCGTTGGCAAACAGCGCCGATACCAGCGCACCGAGCAGCACCATATAGGCAAACAACCGCCGACCACGCCCGCGGCCCCAGCGCGCCACATGCAGGGCGGTCCAGGCAAAGAACCCGGCTTCATCCAGCAACAGGCTGATGATGATCAGCGCGACAAACGTACCGGTGGCGTTCCAGATGATGTGCCACACCACCGGGATATCGCCCAGGCTGACCGCGCCGCAGGCCAGGGCCAGGATCGCGCCGAGGGTTGCGCTCCAGCCAACGCCGAGGCCCTTGGGCTGCCAGATGACCAGGATGATGGTGACGATGAAAATGGCAACGGCGACAAGCATGAATTAACGCTCCGGCAGCTCAGCAGCGATGCTGGCCCGTAGTGGTCTGCGATCATGGGGAGTTGTATGGCGGTTAGGGAATATACGTATTTCCCCATATTTCAGCCAAACTTTGTTTCAAATTGACCTGGATCAAACACCGGCAACTCAGCCACAAGTGATTGAAATTAAAATGAAACACGAATGTCCTAAAGTGCCCGCCCATTGCTGAAGAAGGAAGACCCCGCGTGCCCCGTGCCACTCGTAACCTGCGCAAGACCTTGGATTCCGTCGCGGAAAATAACGAAACCGCGGCGTTCGACCTGATGCGCGCCGTCGAGAAGCTCGGCGATGAAGTGCTACGCCAGCGCCTGCTCAATACCATTCACCGGCTTAATCAGGATGCTTACGAGCTGAGTGAGGCGCGCGATTCGGTCGAATGGGTGTCGGTCAAACTGGCGTGATGGGCCAGTGCAGTTGTCCATATTCGGTTAACTATTCATAGGAACCAGTGCCGGTGACAGCGCCAATCGGATGAGGACATTCCTGAACCCGATAGGTATTGACACCCTACCTCCCATCGCGTTTTCCCATCTGCCATCCACACCGACCGCGCAACAGGCTGGTTTATCGCCTGCTGTGATGCAGCCTTCAATGCCGACGCTATAGCCCCCCAACGGGCAGTTCCGCGTACAGCGGATGCGCGCAATATCGTTCAAGACAATCTTGATACCGGCAGGCATGCTTGGAGCCCCCCAGCCGACGAGCCTGTTTCAGATGCCCAATGCCTTGCCTCTCCACGCGTTTTCCCGCGGCGCAATTGCAGTGATTCCCTTGTCGTTGGCCTGTGCACCCTGGGGGTTGTTGGCCGGTTCCATGGCCATCGATGCACAATTCACCCCGCTGCAGGCCCAAGGCCTCTCCGCCATTGTGTTTGCCGGTGCCGCACAACTGGTGGCCATTGGCATGGTCAAGAGTGGTGCCAGCCTGATTTCCATCGTACTGACCACGTTGCTGCTGACGTCCCAGCATTTGCTGTACGGCATGCATATGCGTCCAACGTTGTCGGCACTGGATAGCCGCTGGCGCATGAGCCTGGGGTTCCTGCTCACCGACGAGTTCTTCGCCTTGGTCAGCCACTATGACCGCCAGACCTTCAATCGCTGGTATGCCTTGGGCGTCGGCCTGACGTTTTATATCATCTGGAACCTGTTCACCCTGGCTGGCATTGTGCTGGGCAAAAGCATTCCCGGTCTCGATCAACTGGGCCTGGAGTTTTCCATTGCCGCGACCTTCATTGCCTTGATCACCCCCGTGGTGCGGGATGTGCCTACGGTGGTCTGCGTAGCGGTGTCATTGCTCTGTTCAGTGTGGCTGAGCTTCCTGCACTGGGAGTCAGCTGTGGTGGTGTCCGGCGTGTTGGGCATGAGCGCAGGCTTTATCTGCAAGCGACTGGGAGTAGGGCAGCCATGATTTACCTGATGATTGTGGCCATGGGCCTGGTGGTGTTTCTCAACCGCTACCTGTTTATCGAACCTCGCCTGCCGGTACGCCTCAACCGTGGCGCGCGGGAGTTTCTCGGGTTTGCGGTGCCGGGGATGCTGACAGCGATTTGCGGGCCGATTATTTTTCTTGCCGACCACCAGCTCAACCTAAGCCCGGCCAACCCGTATTTGCTGGCGGGTATCAGTGCGGTCGCGTTGATGTTCTGGACACGCAATGTGCTGCTCACGGTCGTGCTGAGCATGGCGCTGTTTTATCTGTTCCGTTGGTGGCTCTGACGCGCAGACGAAAAAAAGCCCGCGGGAGGGCGGGCAGAAGGGAGTCTTCAAAAATGAGCCAGGCCACTATAGGTGGCGTTCGCCTGCGTCACCGTGAAACAAAATTCATCCAGGCGCCAGTCAGTTGCGCGGCAATGCTACAGTCGCGTTTTTTTCAAGGAGGCGATGGCATGCACAAGGTGGTTATAGGCGCATTGGTCGTGGCAGCACTGGCCGGCTGCGCAGGTTCGAAGATGAACGAAGCGCGCTCGGGAGCGCCCTACAAGACCCTGGCATCGGACAAGGCCACGGTGGTGGTTGCCGAGTGCATTCAATTTGGCTGGCAGGATGAAAGCGTGTACGGCGTCGATGCCAGTGGCTTCAAGGAGCCGAATGGCGCCGGTGGTTTCACCGTCTATACCAGGGGCGGGGATTACTTCGCCGACGTGCAAAGTGCCGGTGCAGGATCGTCCATCAAGTACTACGCCGGCGAAGACACGATGCCCGCCAAACGTCGATTGGCAGCGCTGGCGACTTGTCTGTAATCCGTTGCCTTAGTGTTTTTAGGAAACGCCCGGCGGGACAGCCGCCGGACATTGGCTTATTATTCCCACCGCTTGCCCGGCGTGATGGCTCTTTACCGGTACACGGACGTCGAGGCCATACCGTCGGGCGAGCATCTTTGGCCCTTATCGCGGCATAAACCCCAAGTGCCAGCGACGCGGAATCTTCAGCGACACCAGCCCCAACACCCCAGCCAACCCACTGCTGACCAGCAACGCCTTCAGGCCCATATGCTGCTCCAGCAACGCGCCAATGACTGCCCCCACAAACATGCCGCCCCACGGGATCAACTGCACCCGCCAGCCGTTACGCCTTTCCCCCAGCATCCAGCGACCCAGGCCACGACCAAAGCGTGACAGCGCCCCGGTGACATAGGTAAGGCCCACGGGCAAACCGTTGACCTCTTCGACGGCCGCATTGAGCATGCCCATTGCGATGATCGCCGCCAGCAGCGCGGGCAAGGTATCGTCTGATGGCCACAGCGCACCGGCGCACAAAAAAGCCGCGATACATAACAGCAAAGGCAGCGTATGCCGCCGGCCAAAGCGACTGACCACCACGCCCAATGCGTTGCCGACCACGAAGGTGGCGACCAGCAATAACAAGCGCCCCGTCAGCCCCAGATCGCCGGCGCTGATCGCTACGGCCAGGCGCGTAGTGTTGCCGCTCATGAACGAAACAAAATCGCCGCTGGCCATAAAGCCGATGGCATCGGTCATACCGGCCAACACCGAAAGACTGGCCACCAGCATCAAGCCGACTCGGCCGCGCCAACGCTGTCGATGGGCGAGTGCAGCATTGGCGTAAGGCTTGCGGGACGAAGGCAGCATAGGGCCGGGTTCCTCGGTTAGATTATCCGGCCACTACGGTAGGACGCTTTGCGCCCACACGCAATGACCTCAGGCAGCGTCCAGTCGCCAGCCATCCGGCGTCCAGCGCAACCGGTGGGTCGGCCGGATCGCCTGCACAAACGCCGCATCATGGGACACCACCACCATCGCTCCGCCAAACCCTTGCAGCGCCTGCTCGAAAGCCGTCACTGATTCCAGGTCCAGGTGATTGCTGGGTTCGTCGAGCAGCAACAGTTGCGCCGGCACATGGCGCCACAGGGCGATTGCCATGGCGGCTTTCAGGCGTTCGCCGCCGCTGAGTTGCGCGACCGGTTGGATCACGCGCAGCGCGTCCAGTTGCAGCAAGGCCAAGCGCGTGCGCAGCTCGGCTTCGGTCAGCGGCGTGCCCAACAGGTTGAGCTGCTCGATGATCGAGCGATGATTGTCCAGCAAGCCCAGATGCTGATCGATATAGGCACTGGGCACATGCACGCTGCATTCCCCTGCGACCGCTTGCCGTTGGCCAGCCAAGACTTTGAGCAGCGTGGACTTGCCGCAACCGTTCGGCCCATGCACGGCGACACGTACCGGGCCCGTGAGGTGGAGGTTGACGCAACTCGCGGGCAGCCATGATGATCGCAACCCGGGCCAGTTGTCCGCCGCTGAGTTGCTCGGCAGGCGTGTCGACACCCAGCTTCGACAATCCCGCTGTATCCAAAGCGCTGCGCAAACGGTCCGCGAGGTCCCAGCGTTCATCGATCGTCGCCAGGTCATCCACACTGGCGGTGCCCATGGCCATACGATCCAGTGCCGCCAAGGTGTCAGCGGTTCCTGTGAGGCTGGCGACCGTATCGCCCGTCTCGACCACCACGGCCTGAGGCACAAACGCCACGCTCGCCCGGCGATCCAGCGTGCCGCAGGAGGGTGACAACTCGCCGGCGATCAACCTCGCGAGGATACTTTTGCCACAGCCATTGCGCCCCACGATGCCGGTGGGCGTAGGGTCGATGGACAGGGTGAGGTCTTCCAGCAGGGTTTCGCCATTGGCGAACTGGAAGTACAGGTGTTGCAGGTAAACCAAAGCGGGCAGCCGGTTGACGTGAGTCATCAGCACCTCCAAAGCAATGTCGAACAGGCCAACAAGCACGCCAGGCGGCTCGTTGCAGGTACATTCTGGAAGGCTTAGTGGTTCACGTCGGCGGTCATCCCGTGGGGCAGAAAGGAGGTAAAGCCTAACTCGCCTCGGCGAGCTGTTCAAGGAACATGGCCAGTGCGACTTCCTCCGCCTTGAGCCCTTTGCGCACCCGCGGCTTGGGCAATCTGGACAGCTCGCCCAGGCTGAAATGCTCCAATACCGCCGGGTGTATGTAGCATTTTCGGCACACCGCCGGTGTATTACCCAACTGCCGGGCAACGTCCTTGACCATCGCCACCACATGCCGTTTGGCGTCGGATTCCGGCTGCCATTCCAACTCGCGCAACACCGCCAGCGCCAGGGCGGTGCCGGCCCAGGTGCGATAGTCCTTGGCGGTGAAATCGGCGCCGGTGAGGCTGTGCAAGTAGGCGTTTACATCATGGGAACTGACGGTGTGTCGTTCGCCGTCTGCGTCCAGGTACTGGAACAGGTCCTGACCGGGCAATTCCATGCAGCGCTTGACCACGTTGGCCAGGCGCCGGTCCTTGACGCTGACCTGATGCTCCACGCCACTTTTGCCGCGAAACTGGAACTGTATCTCGCTGCCATTGATGTCCACATGGCGGTTGCGCAGGGTGGTCAAACCGTAGGATTTGTTGTCGCGGGCGTATTGGGTATTGCCGACGCGGATCAAGGTAGCGTCCAGCAGCATCACCACGGTGGCCAGGACTTTTTCGCGGGTAAAGCCAGGCTCGGCCAGTTGGGCCTCCAACTGCTTGCGCAACTTGGGCAGTGCGCTACCGAACGCTTGCAGGCGTGAGTATTTGTCGGTGTCACGGACTTCGCGCCAGCGCGGGTGGTAGCGATACTGCTTGCGTCCACGAGCGTCGCGCCCGGTGGCTTGCAGATGGCCACGCGGGTCGGCGCAGATCCACACATCGGTGTAGGCGGGCGGGACGGCGAGGGCGTTGATACGCTTGATTTCCTCGTCGTCGTCAAGGCGCTCACCCTTGGCATTGAAGTACTGGAACTTGCCGCGCACCCGCTTGCGGCGAATGCCGGGTTGGGTGTCGTCAACATAATGCAGGTCGCGGGGCAGGTCGGCGGGGATCGCGGAGTCGGGCATGGCGGGTTCCTTGGCAACAAATCAGGCCGGTATGTCTGATTGACCGCAGCGCTGTGCGGTCGTGCCAAATGCTTACGCCAGCACCGCGACTGCCTTGATCTGTGCCCACAGCGTCTGGCCCGGATGCAGTTGCAACTGGTCGCGGGAGAAGCGCGTGATGCGCGCCAGCAATGGCGTGCCCTCGGCTTCCAGGCGCACCAATACATGGGCGCTGTTGTCTGCGGGCGTTTCCTGGATCACCGTTACCGGCAGGCGATTGAGGATGCTGCTCGGTTCCGACCCTTGCAGGCTGAGGCTCACGTCCCGTGCCTGCACCTTGACCCGCAGCGCGTGGCCCACGGCCATCGGTGCATGGGCCACGCGCATGGACAAGGCGCTGCCCGGCAGATGCAGGGTCAGCAACTGGTAATGCGCGTCGTAGGCAGTGACCGTGCCGTTGATCACCACACCGGCATCGTCGCCCCGTGCCAGCGGCAGGTCGAGCCGCGCCAGGGTTTCGCCAATCGGTCCGCTGGCCAGGGCCTTGCCGTCACTGAGCAGGACGATATGGTCGGCCAGGCGCGCGACCTCATCCTGGGCGTGGCTGACGTACAGCACCGGAATATCCAGCTCATCGTGCAGGCGTTCCAGGTACGGCAGGATTTCGTTTTTGCGCTGGCTGTCGAGGGCGGCCAGCGGTTCATCCATCAACAGCAGTTTCGGGCTGGTGAGCAAGGCACGGGCGATGCCGATGCGCTGGCGTTCACCGCCGGACAAGTGCAGCGGGTTGCGCTCCAACAGGTGACCGATCCCCAACAGCGCCGTGGCCTGGGCCATATCCACCCGGCGCTGTAGGCGGGGAATGCGCTTGAGGCCGAACTCCAGGTTGGCCCGCACCGACAAATGCGCGAACAGGCTGGCCTCTTGAAAGACATAACCCAGCGCGCGTTTATGGGGCGGTACGAACAAACCGCTGCGGCTGTCTTGCCACACGTCATCGTTGACCTGGATGAAACCATTTTCGGCGCGTTCAAGCCCGGCGATGCAGCGCAGGCAGGTAGTCTTGCCGGAGCCGGAATGCCCGTACAGCGCAGTCACGCCACGGCCTGGCAGATGCAGGTCCACGTCCAGCGCAAACCCGGAATAACGGAGTTGCAGGCGTACATCAATCATCGACATCAGCTCCAGCCCATCCTGGTTTTACGGCTGGAGTACAGCGCCAGCAACACGAGGAACGCAAATACCACCATGGCGCCGGCCAGCCAATGGGCCTGGGCGTATTCCATGGCTTCGACATGGTCGTAGATCTGCACCGAGACCACGCGGGTCTTGTCCGGGATATTGCCGCCGATCATCAGCACCACGCCGAACTCACCGACGGTGTGGGCAAATCCGAGGATCGAGGCCGTGATAAAGCCTGGTCGCGCCAGGGGCAGGATCACCGTAAAAAAAGTGTCCCAGGGATTGGCGCGCAGGGTCGCGGCCACTTCCAGTGGGCGAGTGCCGATGGCGGAAAACGCGTTTTGCAACGGCTGCACCACAAACGGCATGGAATAGATCACCGAACCAATCACCAGCCCGGCAAAGCTGAAGGTGAGGGTGCCCAGGCCCAGCCATTGGGTGAACTGGCCGAAGTAGCCATTTGGCCCCATGGTCAACAGCAGGTAGAAACCGATCACCGTCGGAGGCAACACCAACGGCAGGGCCACAATGGCGCCAATCGGGCCGCGCCACCACGATTGGGTGCGCGACAGCCACAACGCAATCGGCGTGCCGATGACCAGCAGGATCACGGTGGTCAGCGACGCGAGCTTGATGGTCAACCAGATAGCGGAAAAATCGGCACTCGATAGGGGCATTTACTTGGCCAGCTCGTAACCGTAGGACTTGATAACGGCAGCGGCTTTTGGCCCTTTGAGGTACTCGACCAGCGCTTTGGCAGCAGCGCTGTCTTTGCCTTTGTTCAGGATTACCGCGTCCTGTTTGATCGGATCGTGCATGGACGCCGGAACGATCCACGCCGAACCGCTGGTGACTTTGCCGTCTTTATAGATCTGCGACAAGGCGACAAAACCCAACTCGGCGTTGCCGGTGGATACAAACTGGAAGGCCTGGGTGATGTTCTGGCCTTCGACGAGCTTGTCCTTGACCTTCTCGCTCAGGCCTTCTTTCGCCAGTACTTGGGTGGCGGCCAGGCCGTAGGGCGCGGCTTTCGGGTTGGCGATGGACAGGTGCTTGAAGTCGTTGTTCTTCAAGACGTCGCCTTTGGCGTCTACATAGCCTTCTTTGGCCGACCACAGCGCGAGGGTGCCCACGGCGTAGGTGAAGCGCGAGCCTTTGACGGTATCACCTTCGCTTTCGAGTTTTTGCGGAGTGGTGTCGTCGGCGCTCAGGAACACTTCGAACGGCGCGCCGTTCTTGATCTGGGTGTAGAACTGGCCCGTGGCGCCGTAGGCCGCGACCAGTTTGTGACCGGTGTCTTTTTCAAAATCGGCGGCAATCGCCTGGATCGGTGCGGTGAAGTTGGCAGCGACGGCCACCTGCACTTCATCGGCGTGGGCCGAACCGAAAGCGAACGCAGCGACCAACACGGCCAGGCGTGAGGCGTGAATCATCATGGAGCAGCTCCTTGGAGATGTACGGCGTGGTATAGGTAGAAGGGCTAACCGCTATGTATGGGAATATATAGCGGTTAGCCATCGCCGGTACAGCGCAAAGTTGCTCCAGACGGCCGGACTATTTGAGTTTGGCCAGCGCGTGTTCCGCCAGCTCGCGGGTCAGGTCATAGGTGGTTGCGTCTTTGCCAAGGCGCAATGCCTGGCCCGACCAGAGATTGCTGAACCCGGCTTCGTCCCTGGCCTTGAGCGGCATCAATGCACCGCCAGCACGCGGAAACGCGGGAGCTGTCGGGTTGATTGCACCCAGTTCACGCATCACACGGTTGACGATGCCCCGCGCCGGGCGGCCGGTGAACAGGTTGGTCAGCGCGGTTTCGCTGGCCTGGGCATGGCGCAGTGCATGGTGATGGGACGCGCTGACCGTCGCTTCAGGGGTGAATAGATACGCGGTGCCAATCTGTACCGCGCTAGCGCCCAGGGCAAATGCCGCGACAATACCCCGTGCATCGCCAATGCCTCCGGCGGCAATCACTGGCACGTTCACGGCGTCGACAACCTGGGGTAGCAGGGCGAACAGGCCGATCTGCGTGTTGAGGTCGTCGCTGAGGAACAAGCCCCGATGACCGCCAGCTTCACTGCCCATGGCGATGATCGCGTCGCAGCCGTGCTGTTCCAGCCAGACGGCTTCTTCCATGGTGGTGGCCGACGACAGCACCTTGGCGCCAGTGGCTTTTACCCGATCCAGCAAGGTTTTTTCCGGCAGGCCGAAGTGAAAGCTGACGACTTCGGGCCGGAATTCTTCCACCACCAGGCAGGCGGCGTTATTGAACGGTGCGCGGTCACTGACCGGGGTAGGCGCATCAAAATCTGCGCCCAGCTCGCGGTAGTAAGGCTCCAGCAAAGCCTTCCAGCGGCGATCCCGTGCCACGTCCACTGCAGGCGGTTGGTGGCAGAAGAAGTTGACGTTGATGGTGCGCTTGCTGGCCTGGCGGATGGTCGCAAGGGCCTCGCGCAGTTGTTCGATGTTCAGTGTCGCAGCAGGCATCGAACCGAGTGCTCCGGCTTCGCAGGCCGCGATGACCATGGCGGCGGAAGTGGCGCCGGCCATAGGCGCTTGGATGATGGGCAGGTCGATGCCCAATAGGTCGAGAATGCGCGTGTCTGGCCAGGTGCTCATGGGATGCGTCTCCAGCGGTCGTCGGACTTTTCGCTGTTTTAGCAGGGCGTCCGCCATCCGGCCAGTCTGTTTTATTCACTGGACGACGCAGGGGTTTCGTGCGCGTTTAGTGGTCGCGTTCGCGGTCAAGCAATTGCCGCTTGCGCTCAACGCCCCAGCGATAGCCCGACAAATCACCATTGCTGCGCACCACACGGTGACAGGGAATCGCCACCGCCAGGCTGTTGGCGCCGCAGGCCTGGGCGACGGCCCGGAACGACTTGGGCGCGCCAATGCGCTCGGCAATCTGCCCATAGCTGGCGGTGTCGCCCACCGGAATGTCGCGCAAAGCCTGCCAGACCCTTTGCTGGAACGCAGTGCCGCGCAAGTCCAGCGGCAAATCCAGCCCCAGAGCGGGTGCCTCGATGAACCCCACGACATGGGCGACCAATTGCTCGAAGTCGTGATCGGCGCCCACCAGGTCAGCCTTGGGAAACTGATCCTGCAGGTCACGCACCAGTTGCTCCGGCTCATCCCCCAGCAGGATCGCGCACACGCCGCGCGTGCTCTGGGCCACCAGGATCGCCCCCAAAGAGCATTCGCCGACGGCAAACAGGATTGCGCTGTTGGTGCCACCGGCCTTGTAGTCGGTGGGTTTCATCCCCAGCAACTGGTTGGCCGATTCATAGAAACGGCTGTTGGAGTTGAAGCCGGCGTCGTACAGGGCATCCGTCACCGTCTGCGTACCCTTGAGCCCGGCGCGCATTTTTTGCGAGCGATGGGCGCTTGCGTAGCCTTTGGGCGTCAGGCCGGTGACGGCTTTGAAGATCCGGTGGAAATGGAAAGGGCTCAGCCCGGCGAGTGTGGCGAGGGTGTTGAGGCTGGGCGGGGTAGCCGCCTGCTCGATATGCCGGCAGGCGTCAGCCACCCGCTGGGCGTCCTGCGCGGCGCGTTGTGTCTGGTCGCCGGCGGCACGTTTGCTGGGACGATAACCGGCGGCTTCGGCCTGCGCCGGCGTGTCGAAGAACTCGATATTTTCCGGGCGCGGCAAGCGCGAAGCGCTGCTGGGACGGCAATACACACCGGTGGTTTTCACACCGTAAACGAACAGTGTGTCAGCTTTGGAATCGCGGGCGAGAATCGCCGCCCAGCGCGGATCTTGTTCAGTAGTCATGTTCGGCACTCTTGACGGATCCTGGTCAGATTAGCCGCGCCTCACCGGCCAGGCACTCCGAAGCTTGCGCTCGAATTAGCCGGCGGTACGAAATGTCAGGTTGATGCGTTGTGGCCCCATGATCGGGTGCACACCCTCCTTGATCGGCAACACCCCGTGGAAACGCAGGCGATCAACGCCGCCCCAGACAGCCACGTCGCCATGGAACAGCGAGACCTTTTGGGTTTTGTCACTGCGCTGGTGACCGCCGAACAGGAAAACCGCCGGCAACCCGAGCGAAACCGAGACCACGGGCGCGCTGTACTGGCGTTCATTCTTGTCTTGATGCAGAGACATTTTGGCACCCGGTACATAGCGGTTGATCAGGCAGGCATCGGGGGCGAAGTCGATAAAGCCGGCGTCGGCAGCGGCCAGCACGGCAAGTTGGCGCAACGCATCGGGCAATGCTGGCCAGGGTTGCTGACTGCGCGGGTCCAGTGGGCTGTAGCGGTACCCACGGGTGTCGGTGGTCCAGCCCAGTGCGCCGCAACTGCTCAACGCCGCCGACATCGTGAAGCCGCCTGGGGTGACCATTTGCCGAAACGGGGATTGAGCCAGCACGCGCCGCAGTTCTGGCAGAAGCCGCTCAATCCAGGGCAGGGCGAAGCCCCTTAACACGTAGGACTGTTCACCAATTTGCTCACGCCGAGCAGGTTGTTGCAGGGCGTCATCGGCGAACAGGTCGACAGTGGGGCCGGGCATGAGCTTACAGCGCCTTGCTCACGTTGATGTCGGTGATCACATCATCGGCATCATGGATTTTGTCCAAGGCTTGGCGGGCCTCTTCCACACTGTTGGTGGTCAACTGGGCGAACTCGAAGCGGCGTTCACCGTTTAGCTTGTATTTGATTACGTATTTGGTGGTGGTCACGGCGATTTCCTGTGGCGTGTTCGGATCAGCTCAGCTTGGTGCTGGTACGACGTACGATGCGAATCTTGTGGGACAACGCGGGTTTGCGCGTAACGCTGATGGCGCGGCGGGTCACTACATCCAGGGTGATGTTCCAGAACCCGGTGCTGGGGGCAGTGATCTTGGCCGGAAACGTGTCAAACGCGCCACCATGGTAAGTGTGGCGGCCGCCATTTTTAAAGCTGCGAAAATTCGCATCGCTCATCAGGCGGATATTGCAAGTCTGCGAGCATTCGATGACGACGATATCTCCCTCATTGAGGTGCTCGCGCTGGTGAATGAATTTCATGAGGTGTCTCCAGAAGGGCTTTTTCTGAAAAATCAGAACGATACGTAGGTTAAGATGGAGTTTATCAGCCCCAGCGCGTTTATTATCGGCCCGTCTTCAACGGCGTCGACAATTTAAAACAGTTATTTACCGAGTTATCAGGGATAAATCCTACGTGGGCGGGAGAAAATTACCATCCCGACTGTCGTAGGATCTTTAAGTGGAGATTTTGTATGAAGTGGAGTGTGTTGGTTCTGGCCTTGGCGATAGGTGGGTGTGCTTCGGTTGCAGATATCAAGCAGACCCCACCGACGCTGGCGGTCATTTCTGGTAAAAAGCCCCAGGAATACGCGGCGTGTGTGGTGCATAAACTGTCGGCTACCCGCCGTCCGCCGCAGATCGAACCGCATAAGGACGGTGGTGTACAAGTGATTGTGCCGCAGAAGTTCTCGGCCGATCCTTCGGCGATTTTCGAAATTGATGAGCGCTCCAGCGGAAGCAGCATCAAGCTCTACGAGAGCATGTCCAACGTGCCGATCCGTCCGGGGGATGTCAAAAAGGCCGGGGAAGATTGCATTTCCGGCTGATGCCCTTGTGGAAAACCAGATATGAAGCGTGAACACGTCAAAGCCCGGCAGGCCGAGGGGCAAATCTCGGCGACCCATATCATCCAGAATCCTGCCGACCTGGGCGAGTGGATCGTCTTTTTCAAGAAAAGCGGCGGACGCAGCTTTTTCCTGGTCGACGATCAGGACGAGGTTGAATCCTTCGCACGGCTGGATGAACTGACCGAGATCCTTCGGGAGCTAGGCATCAAGTTTGCCGAGATCCACTTGTAGTCTGCAGTTACTTGCAGACCACCACCACACTACGGTTTTTGAAATTGCCGACGTCCTGGCCCAAGGTCTTGTCGCTTTCTTTCAGCGATGGCGTGCCCTCTGTGCCAACGATGCGATAGCCGGTGCCGGCGCAGGAGGCATCGGCTTTTTCGTAGCAACTGGCCCAGGAGTTGGCTTCGCCTGAGCAGTCGATGGTCAAGCCCTGCTCGCCGTTTTTGAGGTAGACATCAGAAGTAGTGGTGCAGCCGGCAAGTGCCAGTACCGCAGTCAGTGCCAGAAGTTTGTTCATAGTGTTCGTCATCGAGGGTGTGGGAGGGGCGCTGACACTGTCGTGGGGCGTTTTCGGCAGATTATAGCGAACTGCCATCTAGGTACAGACAAACACAAAAAAGCCCCGTCAATCGGGGCTTTTTGCGCAGTGCCTGCAGGCTTACTTGGTCTTCGGCCGTTTGCTCGACGCGTGGCCCGCTTCATCCACAAACACTTCGGCTACGGCAATCGCCATGCTTTCTGTCTCGAAAACACCCGCGACGCTGTCCCCGTGGAAGTTGATCAAGTGCCAGCCGTCTGCTCGCTTGGTGATCAGGTAGCCGTTCACGCCTTTGGGTTCTGACATCTATTAACAATCTCGTGGTCTGGTTCAAGGGCACCATGATAGCGCCAAATGTCGCGGCGCCGCGCAAGTAATTCCAAGTGAGTGTGCCTGGCCGAAAAGCGTGCTAAAAGGGTTTCAGCCCTTTTAAACATAGGGGCAAGGTTGTTTTTTGTCGTGTCGGTGCACAGGTTCTTCGTAAGATAAGTGGAACTTACGCCGACATTTTTTCTCTATGTTGACATCGCAACGCCAGCAGGACCCATTGTAAGGTGACTGCGGCGTGATTAGACTGCGCCGAATTCCGTACGCACAGCCCTTTGTAAGGACTTATATGATCAAGAAATGCTTGTTCCCAGCAGCCGGTTACGGCACTCGCTTCTTGCCAGCGACCAAGGCCATGCCTAAAGAGATGCTGCCGGTGGTAAACAAGCCACTGATTCAGTACGGCGTCGAAGAGGCATTGGATGCCGGTCTGAACGAAATCTCCATCGTCACCGGTCGTGGTAAGCGCGCACTGGAAGACCACTTCGACATCAGCTACGAGCTGGAAAACCAAATCAAGGGCACCGACAAGGAAAAATACCTGGTCGGTATCCGCAAGCTGCTGGACGAGTGCTCCTTCTCCTACACCCGTCAGACCCAGATGAAAGGCCTCGGCCACGCCATCCTGACCGGCCGCCCACTGATCGGTGACGAACCGTTCGCCGTGGTCCTCGCGGACGACCTGTGTGTGAACCTGGAAGGCGACGGCGTATTGACCCAGATGGTCAAGCTGTACCAGAAATACCGTTGCACCATCGTTGCGGTTCAAGAAGTAGACCCTCAAGAAACCAACAAGTACGGCGTGATCGCCGGCGACGACATTGGTGATGGCCTGATCCGCGTACGCGACATGGTTGAAAAACCAGCGCCTGAAGATGCACCGTCGAACCTGGCGATCATCGGTCGTTACATCCTGACTCCGGATATCTTCAAGCTGATCGAAGAAACCGAGCCAGGCAAGGGTGGCGAAATCCAGATCACCGACGCCCTGCTGAAGCAGGCCAAAGACGGCTGCGTGATCGCGTACAAGTTCAAGGGTCGTCGTTTTGACTGCGGTGGCGCCGAAGGCTACATCGAAGCAACCAACTTCTGCTACGAGCACTTCTACAAGACTGGCAAGGCTTACTGATTCACGCTTGCCGCTGCTGAAAAGCCACCTTCGGGTGGCTTTTTCGTTTTTCGGTCCCATGTAAGTCGGTATGCTGATGTCCTGCCGAGGAGAGTGAAATGGCCTACGATTTTGATCTGTATGTAATTGGCGCCGGTTCTGGCGGTGTTCGTGCGGCGCGCTTTGCTGCGGGCTTTGGCGCCAAGGTGGCGGTGGCGGAAAGCCGCTACCTGGGCGGCACCTGCGTTAACGTGGGGTGCGTGCCGAAAAAGCTGTTGGTGTACGGCGCGCACTTTGCCGAAGATTTCGAGCAGGCCAGTGGCTTTGGCTGGTCCCTTGGGGAGGCGAATTTTGATTGGGTGACGCTGATCGCCAATAAAGATCGCGAGATCAATCGCCTCAATGGCATCTACCGTAACCTGCTGGTCAACAGCGGCGTGACCCTGCATGAGGGGCATGCGCGCCTGGTTGATCCGCATCAGGTGGAAATCAATGGCGAGCGTTTCACTGCCAAGCACATTCTGATCGCTACGGGCGGCTGGCCGCAGATTCCGGAGATTCCGGGGCGCGAACACGCTATTGGCTCCAATGAGGCCTTCTTCCTTAAAGAACTGCCCAAGCGTGTACTGGTGGTCGGTGGCGGTTATATCGCCGTCGAGTTCGCAGGTATTTTCCATGGCCTGGGCGCCCAGACCTCGCTGCTGTATCGCGGTGATCTGTTCCTGCGCGGTTTTGACGGTGCGGTGCGCAAGCACTTGCAGGAAGAACTGACCAAGCGCGGCCTGGACCTGCAATTCAACGCCGATATCGAACGTATTGAAAAACAAGCCGACGGCAGCCTCAAGGCCACCCTGAAAGACGGTCGTGTGCTGGAAACCGATTGTGTGTTCTATGCCACGGGGCGTCGTCCGATGCTGGATAACCTGGGGTTGGAAAACACCGGCGTCACGCTCGATGAGCGCGGTTTTGTGCAGGTCAATGACCTTTACGAAACCAGCGAAGCGTCGATCCTGGCCATTGGTGATGTGATCGGTCGCGTGCAGTTGACGCCCGTGGCGCTGGCCGAAGGCATGGCTGTGGCGCGTCGCCTGTTCAAGCCTGAGCAGTATCGCCCGGTGGATTACGCAATGATCCCGACAGCGGTATTCAGCTTGCCAAATATCGGCACTGTCGGCTTGACGGAAGAAGAGGCGAAGAAGGGCGGCCATAACGTGCAGATCTTCGAAAGCCGTTTCCGGCCGATGAAGTTGACCCTGACAGATTGCCAGGAGAAAACCCTGATGAAGTTGGTGGTCGATGCCGACACCGACAAGGTGCTGGGTTGCCATATGGTCGGCCCGGACGCGGGTGAAATCGTCCAGGGCCTCGCGATCGCGCTCAAGGCGGGCGCCACCAAGCGTCACTTCGACGAAACCATCGGTGTGCACCCTACGGCGGCGGAAGAGTTCGTCACCATGCGCACGCCTGTGGCGGACTGATCAGTCCTCTGGCGTTGCCTCTGGCGCCGCTGCAACGGCGGCGGCCAGGCGCAATGCCTCGATACTGGCCTGGGCCTTGATCAGGTCCAGTTCCAGGGTTTTGTTGGTGTTCTGGTGTTCGGTCAACGCTTCCTGGCGTGATTGGCTCTCCAGCACCGCCACCCGCAGACGCTCCTGAAGCAGGGTGCGCTCGTTGTCGATTTGAATCAGCTGTTCGCTCAGCTTCAGTTGCTGGGCCTGGTCCTTGCGGTTTTGCTCCTGCAGCGCCGTCAATTCCTTCGCCGTCACCCGATGCTCGATCAGTAAACGCTCGTTGTCGCGATGCAGTTGAGTGATCTCATCCTGGCGCACCATGGCGCTTTGCTGAGCCTGGCGCAGTTCTGCCTGGACCTGCTGCAGTTGGCCTTCATGGCGACGCTGTTCCTGCTCGCGCTGCTCCTTGATCGCATTACGGTAATGCTCCAGCGCGTCGCGGGCGTGCAGGTGCTTTTCTTCCAGGGAGCGAATCTGTTCGTCCTTGTCGTTGATCCTCAGTTCGTAATCACTGCACGCCTGGCTTAGTCCGGCATTACGAGTCTGCTCGGTCTGCAAACTGGTGCTGGCCGTTTGCAGCGCGGCGCTTTCTTCTGCCAGCGCGGCCGCCTGGATAGCGAATTGCTGCGTGAGTTGGCCGTGGGCCTCTTCAAGGGCTTCGACCTGGGCGAGCAGGGCGGACTTCTGTTGTTCGAACCGCGCCTGGGCCAGATCAATCGGCTCTTGGGCCTTCTCTTTCAAGCGCTGCGCCAATCGCGAAACCAGTTCACCCAGCTCGTCGTCAATGGGCGCTTCGGTGATGGTGACGCGGGTTTCGCTGTCGTCCAGCTCCTTCAGATAGCGGTGGATCGTGGTTTTCGAGCCGGTATTGCCCATTTCGATGCGCACGGCGTCGATGCTGGGGTTTTCGCCGCGGGCAAGGATCGCCAGGCGTGCCGTTTGAACTACTGCTTTGTTAATGCCGCCGCGAGCCATGGGGTCTCCGTCGATTTAGTACTGTGGTACGTGGTATGTATTTACGTACTGTAACACGAATTTAACCTTGTAAAAAATCACGATTCAACAGATGGGATATTGGCGTATTATCCCGTGTCATGCGCATTTGACGCGCTGAAACACCCCTCAGCAGTACGAATAGGCAACCTATGAGCGATCTGGATCGTTATCTCAACGCCGCCACCCGCGATAACACCCGCCGCAGCTACCGCGCCGCGATCGAGCACTTCGAAGTCAGCTGGGGCGGGTTTCTGCCGGCCACCAGCGACAGCGTGGCGCGCTACCTGGTGGCCCATGCGGGCGTGCTTGCGATCAACACCCTGAAACTGCGGCTCTCAGCGCTGGCGCAGTGGCACACCAGCCAGGGCTTTCCCGACCCGACCAAGGCGCCGGTGGTGCGCAAAGTGCTCAAGGGGATTCGCGCCGTGCATCCGGCACAGGAGAAGCAGGCCGAGCCGTTGCAGCTCAAGCATCTGGAGCAGGTGGTCGCTTCGCTTGAAGCTGAAGCTCAGGAGGCAACCCTCGCGTGCGATCAACCGCGCCTGCTGCGGGCCAAGCGCGACATCGCGTTAATCCTGCTCGGCTTCTGGCGTGGCTTTCGCAGCGATGAGTTGTGTCGAGTGAGTATCGAACACGTTCAGGCCACGCCCGGAACCGGCATCAGTCTGTATCTTGCGCGCAGCAAAAGTGACCGCGACAACCTTGGCAAGACTTATCACACGCCGGCGCTGTTGCGCCTGTGTCCGGTGCAGGCCTACAGCGAGTGGCTCAGCGCATCGGCCCTGGTGCGCGGCCCGGTGTTCCGCAGCATTGACCGTTGGGGCAACCTGGGCGAGGAGGGCTTGCACCCCAACAGTGTGATCCCGTTATTGCGCCAGGCGCTGGAGCGAGCGGGCATCCCCGCCGAGCAGTACACCAGCCACTCCTTGCGCCGAGGCTTTGCCACCTGGGCCCATCGCAGCGGCTGGGATTTGAAGTCGTTGATGAGTTACGTCGGCTGGAGCGACATGAAATCCGCCATGCGCTATGTTGAAGCGACGCCCTTTCTTGGCATGACCTTGGCCACTCAACCGCTGCTTTAAGATTTCTTCTATTAATACAGCCACCTGATAGGGAAAACCAATCGTCAGCATCAGGTTTGCCAATGAGCCATCGCCAGAAAGAATGGGTAGGATTCATCTCATCAACTTCTTAACCCCTGACGGAGAGTCAACGATGCCTATCATCAACAGCCAAGTAAAACCGTTCAAAGCTACCGCATACAAAAACGGCAACTTCGTAGATGTGTCTGACGCTGACCTGAAAGGCAAGTGGTCCGTTGTGTTCTTCTACCCAGCCGACTTCACCTTCGTTTGCCCAACCGAACTGGAAGACCTGGCTGACAACTACGCCGAATTCCAGAAACTGGGCGTCGAAATCTACAGCGTGTCGACCGACACCCACTTTGCCCACGCTGCCTGGCACAACACCTCGCCAGCTATCGGCAAGATCCAATACACCATGATCGGCGACCCAACCCTGACCATCTCCCGCAACTTCGACGTGCTGATCGAAGAAGCTGGCCTGGCGGATCGCGGTACTTTCGTGATCAACCCGGAAGGTCAGATCAAGATCGTTGAACTGAACGACGGCGGTGTTGGCCGTGACGCTTCCGAGCTGCTGCGCAAAATCAAGGCAGCCCAGTACGTCGCTGCCCACCCAGGCGAAGTGTGCCCAGCCAAGTGGAAAGAAGGCGAGGCTACCCTGGCTCCGTCCCTGGACCTGGTCGGCAAGATCTAAGTCTGTGAAGCATCAAGGGCGGGATTCCGCACCTACCCAGTAAGCTGCAACCGCCCTCAAAAACGCCCGGGCGAGATTCGCTCGGGCGTTTTTTTATACCCAGAATTAAAGGAAATCGCCCGTATGTTGGACGCCAATCTTAAAGCTCAGTTGAAGTCATACCTGGAACGGGTCACCCAGCCGATCGAGATCGTCGCCTCCCTCGATGACGGCGCGAAATCCCAGGAAATGCTTGCCCTTTTGCAGGACGTTACCAACCTCACCACGCTGATTACCCTGAAAAGCGATGGTGATGACGCGCGCAAGCCGTCGTTCTCCATCAACCGCCCGGGTGCCGATATCAGCCTGCGTTTCGCCGGTATCCCCATGGGCCATGAATTCACTTCGCTGGTGCTGGCCCTGCTGCAAGTCGGTGGCCACCCGTCGAAGGCCAGTGTCGAAGTGATTGAACAGATCCGTGCCCTTAAAGGCGAGTTCAGCTTCGAGACTTACTTCTCACTGTCATGCCAGAACTGCCCGGATGTGGTCCAGGCCCTGAACTTGATGGCTGTGCTCAACCCGAACATTCGTCACGTCGCCATCGACGGCGCGCTGTTCCAGGCTGAAGTCGATGAGCGCCAGGTCATGGCGGTGCCGAGCGTCTACTTGAATGGCGTGAACTTCGGCCAGGGCCGCATGGGCCTGGAAGAAATCCTCGCCAAGCTCGACACCAGCGGCATTGAAAAGGCCGCCGAAAAAATCAGCGCCAAAGATGCCTTTGATGTACTCGTGGTCGGTGGTGGCCCTGCCGGATCCGCAGCCGCCATTTACGCAGCGCGTAAAGGCATTCGCACCGGTGTTGCCGCCGAGCGTTTTGGTGGTCAGGTGCTGGACACCATGTCCATCGAGAACTTCATCTCGGTACAGGAAACCGAAGGGCCGAAACTGGCCAGTGCGCTGGAAGCCCATGTGCGTCAGTACGACGTGGATATCATGAATTTGCAGCGCGCCAGCAGCCTGGTCCCGGCAAAGAACCCCGGTGATCTGCACGAAATTCGTTTTGAAAGCGGTGCGACGCTCAAGTCCAAGACCGTGATCCTGGCCACCGGCGCCCGCTGGCGTGAAATGGGTGTGCCGGGCGAGCAGGAATACAAGGCCAAGGGCGTGTGCTTCTGCCCGCACTGCGACGGTCCGCTGTTCAAGGGCAAGCGCGTGGCCGTGATCGGTGGCGGTAACTCCGGCGTGGAAGCGGCCATCGATCTGGCCGGTATCGTCAGTCACGTCACCTTGCTGGAATTCGACAGCAAACTGCGTGCTGATGCGGTGCTGCAACGCAAGCTGTACAGCCTGCCAAACGTTGACGTCATCACCAGTGCGTTGACCAGTGAAGTCAAAGGCGATGGCCAGAAAGTCACCGGCTTGGCATACAAGGATCGCGACAGCGGCGAGTTCAAGACCATCGACCTGGAAGGGATCTTTGTACAGATCGGTTTGCTGCCCAACACCGACTGGCTCAAAGGCACCGTCGAGTTGACCCCGCGTGGCGAAATTATCGTTGATGCCCGTGGTGAAACTTCACTGCCAGGCGTGTTTGCCGCCGGTGACGTGACCACCGTGCCGTACAAGCAGATCGTGATTGCGGTAGGCGAGGGCGCCAAGGCTTCCCTGAGTGCTTTTGATCACCTGATCCGCACCTCCGCACCCGCGTAAATAAGCAGGCGCACATGAAAAACCCCATGAGTGATCATGGGGTTTTTTTTCGTTATAGCGGCGTGGGCTGGATAATCTCGACCCAGTACGCATCCGGGTCTTTGATGAAAGCCAGGCTTTTCATGCGGCCATCGGTCAGGCGCTTCTGGAAGTCGCAACCCAGCGCTTCGAAACGTTCGCACGCGGCGACGATATCCGGCACCGCGATGCAGATATGACCAAAACCACGCGGGTCAGTGTTGCCGTTGTGGTAGGCAAAATCGGCATCGTTTTCGGTGCCGTGGTTGTGGGTCAGTTCCAGGATGCCTGGGATCGACTTCATCCACTGGGTGCGCGCAGCGGCGTCGGCCGGGATCTGGGATTTGTCCACCAGGGCCAGGAAATACAGGCTGAATTCGGCTTCGGGGAAGTCACGTTTTTCAACCAGCGAGAAACCCAGCACGCGGGTGTAGAAGTCCAGGGACTTGGTGATGTCCTTGACCCGCAGCATGGTGTGGTTGAACACAAAGTTTTTGGTGGCGGTGTCTGGCTGGGCGGTGACGCCCGGGAAAGTGTTCAGTTCGTGCAGGCTCATGGGCCCTCCAGAAAAAAATGGGGCAAACGCGGCTCCCGTTGAGAGGAGCGTTCCCTTGGCTTGCGGCTGGCATCCGTGCAGCCGAGCCATGATACGCAAGGCCCGCCTGCGGCGCCAAATGAAAAAGGTCACGGGGGCCTTGCGACCGGCGGGCAGCGAGGCTCACACTTTGGCCCTTGAACCTTGGGTGTTTTTCGCATGATCGAATGTCGTAGACCGCTGTTGAGCGCTGTGTGGTTGCTGTTGGCCAGTCCTTTCGTCTTGGCGGCAGATCCGGAAATTCACTGGCCCAGCGGCTGGCAAGTCGAGGAGGTGGTGCCTGACGGTGAAACGCCACCAACGCCGCAGCCGGTTTCGCGTCAGCGTGCAATCAAGAACGATGAAAACGGCAACACACTGATGGTCATGGAGTTGACGGCCACGCCGACCGAGGCTGGCCATAACGTTAATCTTCAGGGCGTGTTGCTGGAAATGCGCAAGTCCATTCAAAAGGATTTTGCCCAGAGCGGCTACCAAAGTGTCTGCAGCAAAATGCACCCGACAACATTGAGCCGTCTTGACGCGGTGGAAACTACCTGTGTGATTACCGAGAATGGACGGCACCTGCTTTCACAAACATTGGTGGGGGCTGTTGATACCGATAAAGCCTATGTTTTTTCATACGCCGGTCAAGCCGATGCTTACGAAGCGAGCAAGGATGAAGTCCGTTCCGTACGTGATAGCCTCAAACTTTAAGTGCGTTTAGCACGTCGAATTTGAACAAAATGAAATGTTATTTAAGTTCGGTTTCGAACCCTGGAATAAAAAAGCCCCGCTGATGCGGGGCTCTTTGTTAGTGCGCTGTAATCAGCCGCGAAGCCAGGAATCTACAGTGGCGGCGCCATACTGTTCTTTCCAGGCCTTGAGGCCGCGGTGGTTGCCGCCCTTGGTTTCGATCAGTTCGCCGGTGTGCGGGTTGTGGTAAACCTTGACCACACGTGCACGGCGTTGTTTTGGTGCATTGGCTGCAGCAGCACTGGCCTTGCCCGGGTTTGGATCAAGGATCAGGATGATGTCGCGCAGGCCCTTGCCGTAGGTTTTCATCAGCCCTTGAAGTTTTTCTTCGAATTCGATTTCTTTCTTCAGGCCAGCATCGTTCTTCAGGGATTCCAGCTGGGCAAGCTGCTCTTGAAGGGCTTTTTCTGCTGCGCGAAATTCGGCGAGTCTGGACAAAATCTGTACTCCAATAGTGTAGTTGGCTGATATCAACTGAAGACAAAGCTACTAGCCAATAGCGTTAAGGCGACTCAAAGAGGACGTCGTCCTGCGAGTTCTGCACAGGCAAGAAAAATTGTAGTAGTTAATCTGCCGCGAGTAAATCATGTCTTTTGTCTTATTAACATATTTCAACGCCGCTAGTGCATGGCTATTCAATGGCTGGCCAGGTTTTTAATGAATTCATCGCTGGGTAATGGCTTGCCAAACAGATAGCCCTGTAGGAAATCTACGCCATGAGCGGCCAAGTACTCGCATTGTTCAGCCGTTTCCACGCCTTCTGCGACGATGCCCAGATCCAGTTTGCCGGACAATTCTATGATGCTGTCCAAGATATGCCTCGACAGTGCGTCTGCGCCAATCATGGCGACAAAACTCTGGTCGATTTTCAAGTAGTCCACATTGAAGTTGCGCAAGTAACCCAGGCTGGAGTGGCCGGTGCCGAAGTCATCGATGGCAATCATCACGCCCAGTTGGTGCAAGGCGTCGAACAGGCGGCGGGTGATATCGGTGGGCTCAATCAGCTCGCGCTCGGTCAGCTCCAGTACCAGGGTTACCTGGCCCGGTGCGAAGGCGGCGAGAAACTCACGGCAATCGTCCACCAATGTGAGGTCGAGGCAATGGCGCGCCGTGATGTTCACGCCGATATGGAAACCCGGGCTTAACCGCGCCGCATGGGGCGCCAACTGGGCCGCCGTCTGGCGCAGCAGGGCGCGGGTCATCGGCACGATCAGGCCGGAATGTTCGGCCAGTGGGATAAACAGATCGGGGCGCACCAAACCTTCCTTGGGGTGCTGCCAGCGCATGAGCACTTCACAGCCGGCCCATTCGCGACTGTCGCCGCGTACCACCGGCTGAAAGTACGGGATGAACTCATTGGCACCCAAGGCTCTTCGCAGTTCATGGGTCGGCGCCGAAGCGCGTTTTTGCAGCCAATGGGCGAGCACGCCTGCCAACACGCCAAAGAACACGACCAAGCTGAAAATCGCACGATACCGCACCTGCATGTACCGCCAGACCTCGCCGTCCGGCATGCCGGCGTCGACACTGTAGCCATAGCGCTGGGAGGCCAGGTGATGATGGGCCACGGCAAATGGCGGGACTGCAGAGGAATGAACCTTGCCGTCGGCATCCAGCCAGTTGGGCCCCACTTGCAGGACCAGCTGCGCATAGCGGCTGATCAGGCGCAAAGCGTTAGTCAGGTGGTAGCCGTCAACCGACGCAAACGCACCTTGGTCGCCGTCCACCAGTCGGTACACCAGTAAAGCCGTATCCGGCGTCACCGGGTTGCCATTCATCAGCCAGAGTCGACCCTCCACATAGTCGTCGGGGTTCACGGGGGATTCGTAGTCGCTGCCGAACAGTGAGCTGCAATAGATGTTCTTCTGCCAGGACAACGTCGTGGCCCGCACAAATGGCCGCCGTGTGACCTGTTCACGCAGGGCCAATTGCGCGCCGTTGTCACAGGGCTGGCCGGCCAACGGCAGCAAGGCCTGGGCGGCGAGGGCGGTGTTGTCGAGCATCAGGTCGAATTGGCGCACGGCTTCTTCAGCCGTTTGCGCCGTGCTCTGCTCAAGGGTGCGTTCGGCTTGCCAATACAGGATGACCACGCCGAGCAGGATCGGCGCGAGCCCACACAAGGCGCTGATCGAGTAGCGGACGAATGGCTTTCGCGGGCCTTTGACGGTGAGAGGCATGAGTTCTGCAGCCTGTTGCGGAGTAGGAAGTGCGCCGGCAGGCCGGTCAGTATTATTTCGATAATAGATGGCTCGGTGGACAATTGCTTGTCTTGCCAGCGCGTTGAGCAATCTCGATAAACGCCAGGGCGGCGGGTGACGACTGGCGACGGTCAAGCACCGCCAGGCCAATCTGGCGCGGTACTCGGGGAGATAACGGCCGTTTTACATAGCGCGGGTCGTCCCGTTGCGGCAACGATGCCTCGGCCACGATGCTCAGCCCGTCGCCGCGACTGACGGCTTCCAGGGTGCTCAGCAGTTGGGCGCAGCGATAGCGCACCTTGGGCCGTAATTGGGCCGCATCGAAGAGTCTGGAGACCAGCTCCGAGGAGCCTGCTTCGGTGAGAATGAAGGGATCGTCGCACAGATCCTGCAAGGTCAGGGCGTTGCGTGCGGCCAATGGATGCTCGGCGGGCAGCAACGCAACCATCTGGTCCTCGAACAAGGCGAAGGTGTCAAAGCGTTCCTGCTCCAGCACCACAAAGCCCACATCGATCCGCCGCTCATCCAGCCACTGCAGCACCTGGCGGTCGGGGCCTTCGTCCACATGAACCTCAATCCCCGGATAGGCAGCACGAAACTGGCTAAGGATGCCGGGCAGCAGGCGAATCGACGCCGTGGGCCCGAACGAGCCGATGCGCAGGGTGCCGCGCTTCATGCCGCGGGCGTCGGCAGCTTCCTGTTGCAGTGTATTGGCCAGACCCAGCATTGCGCGGGCGCGGCCGAGCAATTGCAGGCCGATCTCGCTCGGTTCCACCAGGCTTTGATGGCGCCGGAACAGCTCGACGCCCAGCTCTTGCTCCAAGGCCTTGATGGCGTGGGACACCGCCGACTGGCTGATGCCCAGCCGGTGTGCGGCGCTGGTGAAGCCTTGCAGCTCGGCTACCAGCGAAAAGATTTCAAGTTGGGTCAGGGTCATGAGCGAACACTCATTTTACGATGATTAATCATTAGCAGAAGAATACCCCAGATCGCCTGCCACTTGAGCCCACCCAATGAGCCCCACTTCGGATCGCCTGACCTATTGCAAACTCGCCGCCGTCACCATGATCTGGGGGGGCACCTTTGTCGCCGGGCGTTACTTGGCCGATCAGGTCAACCCGCTGCTGGCCGCCAGCCTGCGGTTTATCCTGGCGAGCCTGGCATTGCTGCTGTTCATGGCCTTTGCGCGCGTCCGCCTGGCTCGCCCGAGCCCACGGCAATTTGCGCAATTGACGGTGCTGGGCTTCTTCGGGATTTTTTTCTACAACCTGTGTTTCTTTTATGGGCTGCAGTACATCAATGCGTCACGGGCGTCGTTGATCGTGGCCCTGAACCCGGCGGTGATTGGCCTCGCGTCGTGGTTGCTGTTCAAAGAGCACCTGAGTTGCACCAAGGTTGCTGGGATCGCGTTGTGCCTGGCGGGCGCGGCCGCTGTGATTGTCAGTCGCAACCCTGGGCTGATGCAGGCAGGCGTCGACAGTTGGCGGGGTGACTTGCTGATCCTTGGATGTGTAGCGGCGTGGGGCATATATTCATTGGCTTCCCGTGGGCTGAACGCAAGCCTGGGACCGCTGCAGACCGTTACCTGGTCGGTGTTGCTGGGGACGGTGATGTTGACCGCGACTGCCGCGGTATCAGGAAGCTTCACGGTTGAAGCACTCACCAGCCTGGGGCTGTCACAGTTGTTGAGCCTGCTGTACCTGGGCGTGCTCGGCTCGGCGCTGGCCTATATCGGTTATTACGACGGCATCCGCCGGATCGGCCCGACGCGTTCCGGCGTATTTATCGCCCTCAACCCGCTGACAGCCGTGCTGTGCGGAGCCTTGTTGCTGGGTGAGCAGCTGACCTTGCCCATGCTGATCGGTGGCGCCGTGATTCTGTCCGGCATTTACCTGTGCAACAAACCCCTTGCACGGGCCGGGGCAATAGGGATTTGATGAAGACTACGGACAAACACTGTTACGCTGTGTAGAATCGATTTACGCATACAAGAATAAGGGCTTGCGCTCACGCAAGCCTCAGCCGTCAGAGACTGATGTAACCATGAAGCGACTCGGCTCCCCCCTCATCTTTGGTGACTTCCTCGCCCGCAGCGTGCGAGGCCTTTCCTGTGCGCCACCTTGCTGCCTCATCCTTGCTGCTAATTGACCTTCGTTAATCACAAGAATGAGGCGCCGAACATGGCCGACCAATACGAAAACCCAATGGGCCTGATGGGCTTTGAATTTATCGAATTCGCATCGCCGACCCCAGGCACTCTGGAGCCGATCTTCGAGATCATGGGCTTCAGCAAAGTCGCGACCCACCGTTCCAAGAATGTGCACCTGTACCGCCAGGGCGAGATCAACCTGATCCTCAACAACGAACCCAACAGCATCGCCTCGTATTTCGCGGCGGAGCATGGCCCGTCGGTGTGCGGCATGGCGTTCCGGGTCAAGGATTCGCAACAAGCCTATACCCGCGCACTGGAGCTGGGCGCCCAGCCAATCCACATTGAAACCGGGCCGATGGAGCTGAACCTGCCGGCAATCAAAGGCATTGGCGGCGCGCCGTTGTATTTGATCGACCGCTTTGGTGAAGGCAGCTCGATCTACGACATCGATTTTGTCTACCTGGAAGGTGTGGAACGCAATCCACAAGGCGCAGGCCTCAAGGTCATCGACCACCTGACCCATAACGTCTATCGCGGGCGCATGGCCTACTGGGCCAACTTCTACGAGAAGTTGTTCAACTTCCGCGAGGCGCGCTACTTCGATATCAAGGGCGAATACACCGGGCTGACTTCCAAGGCCATGAGCGCACCGGACGGTATGATCCGCATCCCGCTCAACGAGGAATCGTCCAAGGGTGCCGGTCAGATTGAAGAGTTCCTGATGCAGTTCAACGGCGAAGGCATCCAGCACGTGGCATTCCTCACCGACGACCTGGTCAAGACCTGGGACGCGTTGAAGAAGATCGGCATGCGCTTCATGACCGCGCCGCCGGACACCTACTACGAAATGCTCGAAGGTCGCCTGCCGAACCACGGCGAGCCGGTGGACCAGTTGCAAGCACGCGGGATCCTGCTCGACGGCTCATCCATCGAAGGTGACAAGCGCCTGCTGCTGCAGATCTTCTCGGAAACCCTGATGGGCCCGGTGTTCTTCGAATTCATCCAGCGCAAAGGTGATGATGGATTTGGCGAAGGTAATTTCAAGGCGCTGTTCGAGTCCATCGAGCGTGACCAGGTGCGTCGCGGTGTATTGACCACCGATTAAGCGTAAAAAAGCCCGGCCGAGGTTTCCCCGGCCGGGCTTTTTATCGCCTGTGAATCAGGCGCGGCGCTGACGCACCAGATGTTTGAAGCCTTCGAACACCAGCACCATCACTGCAATCCAGATCGGAATGTAGGTCAGCCATTCACCCGGCTTGATCCCTTCACCCAACAGCAGTGCCACCACCAGCAACAGCACCGGCTCGACATAACTGAGCAGCCCGAACAGGCTGAACGCCAGCAAACGGCTGGCGATGATGTAGCTCACCAATGCCGACGCGCTGATCAGGCCCAATATGGGAATCAATGCGTACAGTTTCGGGTGCACATCCATCACCGCAAACCCCTGCTCGCCGCTTTGCACGAACCACCAGGCCACCGGCAGCATCAGCGCCATATCCAGCCAGAGCCCGCCCAGGTTATCGGTCTTGAGGTACTTGCGTACGATGAAGTACAGCGGGTAACCAATGATCACCACCAGCGTCGCCCAGGAAAAACCACCGGCCTGGTATAGCTCGTTGAGCACCCCGAGGCCGGCAAAAAACACCGCGATTTTTTGCAGGTAGGAGAGCTGCTCACCCCAGACCAGGCGCCCGGTCAGCACCATGGTCAGTGGCAGCAGGAAGTAACCCACCGACACATCCAGGCTGCGCCCGTTCAGCGGTGCCCACATGAACAACCACAGCTGAACGCCCAGCAATGCCGAAGACAACACGACGCCTGCGATCAATCGTGGCTTGGCCGCCAGTAGCCGCAGCAATTCCAATACGCGCCGCCATTCGCCGCTGACGATCATGAACACCGTCATGCACGGCACGGTCAGCAGCATGCGCCAGCCGAAAATCTCCAGGCCGCTCAACGGTGTGAGCAATGATGTGAAGTAATACATCACGGCAAACAACACCGAGGCCGAGACCGATAACACAACACCTTTAGACACGCTGTCCTCGCGAAAGCCGATTTGTACAAGAGAGGCGTGCATTATGGTGCTTACGGCGTGAAACGGCTGCTCTGTTTTGGGGCAAATGTTGGGAAATTTTCTCACACCACGGAATCGGCCTTGACTCCTGCGGCCATCCACCACCTACGATCGGGCAATGCGCCCCGAGACAAAGTGGCTCACATCGTTGAAGCCTGGCGTAGACGAGTGCCCCGGTGTCACCAACGAATCGATAAAAGCCTCATCCTCTGCGGTGATTTTCACGTCCAGTGCGCCGGTGTAGGCGTCCCACTGCGCCTCGGTACGTGGCCCGACAATCGTTGAACTCACCGCTGAGTTGTTCAGTACCCAGGCGATGGCAAACTCCACAATCCCCACGCCACGCCCTTGGGTGTATTGCTGAATCTGCTGGGCAATGCGCAGCGACTCCACGCGCCATTCGGTTTCCAGGATGCGCTTGTCCTGGCGTGCCGCCCGACTGCCCGGCTCTGGCGTGACGTCCGGCGCGTATTTACCGCTGAGCACGCCGCGTGCCAGCGGGCTGTACGGCACTACGCCCAGGCCATAGGCGGCAGCGGCGGTGATCTGCTCGACCTCGGCCTGACGGTTGACGATGTTGTACAGCGGCTGGCTGATCACCGGTTTGTCCACGCCCAGACGTTCGGCCACGCGGATCACCTCGGCAATGCGCCAGCCGCGATAGTTGGATAAGCCCCAGTAGCGGACCTTGCCCTGGCGGATCAAGTCGCCGATCGCAGAGATCGTCACGTCCAACGGGGTGTCGTGGTCTTCGCGGTGCAAGTAGTAGATGTCGAGGTAATCGGTGTCGAGTCGGGTCAGGCTGGCTTCGAGCGCATTGAAGATGCGTTTGCGGCTCAAGCCACTGCGGTTAGGCAAGCCGTCCGGCGGGCCGAAACCGACTTTGGTCGCCACCACCCAATCCTGGCGATGCCGGGCAATGGCTTCGCCGACCAGTTCTTCGGAGCGTCCGCCGGTGTACACGTCCGCCGTGTCGATAAAATTGATGCCCTGGTCCCAGGCCTTGTCGATGATGCGCAGCGAGTCCTCGGTAGGGGTCTGCTCGCCAAACATCATGGTGCCCAGGGTCAACGCGCTGACCTTCAAACCGGACTGGCCCAATGTGCGGTAAATCATGCATAGCTCCTTGCGGCTGTGAGACGGTCTCCATGCAATACCAGACTCAGAGGCTCTGGAACAAGCCCTGGGCATGTTTCTTCATTCGCTCAGCAACGCCTGACAACGCACCTGGAGAAACCGATGCAGCACTTTCACCCGCTCCGACACTTGCAGCCGGTGGGGGCACATCAAGTTGAACGGGGTGGGTTCGCCTTGCCAATCCGGCAACAGGTGCACCAGGCGACCTGCCTTGAGATCCCGAGCGATATCCAGGTTGGCTTTATAGGCGATGCCGTGGCCAGCCAAGGCCCAGCGCCGCACAATTTCACCGTCATCGCTCAGGTAATCGCCGGTCACGTCGACTTCCCGCAGTTCGCTGCCCTGGCGAAAGAACCACGTACTGTTGGCGCGCCCCTGTCGCATGTACCGCAGCGTGCTGTGTTGCGCCAATTGCGTGGGTGTCGTGGGGGTGCCATGGCGCGCGAGATACTCGGGGCTGGCGCAGGCAATACGCTGGTGATCGGGCACCACCGGCAGCGCCACCAGGCTGGAATCGCGAGGTACGCCGAAGCGCAGGGCGATGTCGACGGTGTCGCGGAACAGGTCGGCATTGCTGTCGTTGAGCAGCAGTTGCAGGCGGATGTTCGGGTGCTCCACCTTGAATGCGTCCAGCCAGCCCAGCACCACATTGCGCCCGAAATCCGAGGGTGCGGCTAATTGCAGTAAACCCGTCAACCCTTGGCTGTGCTGCCTCAGCGCCTGTTCACCGTCGGCCAGTGCGGCCAACGCTTCGCGCACGCTGTCGAGGTAGCGCTTGCCTTCCTCGGTCAGGCGCATGCTGCGGGTGGAGCGCGCCAGCAGGCGAATGCCCAGCCGGGTTTCCAGGCGTTTGAGGGCGATGCTGGCCGCCGCTGGCGTCAAACCCAGGCCGCGTGCGGCCGCGGACAGGCTGCCCGTATCGGCGGTGCGCACAAAGACTTCAAGGTCGAGGATTGAGCTCATTTGTAAAAATCCTTTAAAGATCTTGTCGTTTTACCGGGATTTTTCGTCGATTGCCAAGCTGGGAAGATGAACGCTCACTTTCTCACCCAGGATATCTCTCCATGACTTCTTCCCTCAGCGGTAAAACCGTCATCGTGATCGGCGGCAGCAGCGGCATTGGCGCGGCGGTGGCCAAGGCGGCGGTTGCGCGGGGTGCCCACGTGGTGCTGGCGGGCCGGCGCTTGTCCGCCGGCAGCGACAACGGCGTGCGCAGCGAACCGGTCGACGTGACGGACGCGACATCCCTGCAACGTCTGTTCGAAGGCGTCGGGCGCTTTGACCATCTGGTCTATACCTCAGGCCCCTCGGTGCGCGCCAAGCTCTTGATCGACACCGATCTGGACGAGGCCCAGGATAATTTCAACGTGAAACTCTGGGGCGCGTTGCGCGCGATCCAACTGGCGCTGCCGTTTCTCGACGAGCGCGGCAGCATCAGCCTGACCTCGGGGCAACTGGGGCGTAAGTGGGTGCCGGGGCAATTTATCAAGGTCGGTATCAATGCCGCGACCGAGGCACTGGGCAAGCAATTGGCCAAAGAGTTGGCACCGCGTCGGGTCAACGTGGTCAGCCCTGGGGTGATTGATACACCGGCGTATGCGGGGTTGGCTGAAGAGCAGCGGTTGGCGATGTTCGCCAAGGCGGGCGGTGCGTTGCCGGTTGGGCGGGTAGGGCAGGCCGAGGAGGTGGCGGCGGGGTATGTACTGGCCATGGAAAATGGCTATATGACCGGCAGCGTGATCGACATCGACGGCGGCGGATTGCTGTAGACAAAAACCGCGAGAACTCAGAGGACTCAATGTGGGAGGGGATTGACCCCTCCCACAAGCGCCGCGTTATGCCTTCAAGGTGCGTGTCATCCGCAGAGCCAGAAAGCTACCCGCCACAATCACCGCCGCCAGCAGGTACAGCGCAATATCGGTCGAGCCTGTAGCGTCCTTCACAAAGCCAACGATATACGGGCTGAGAAACCCCGCCATCTGCCCCATGGAATTGATCAACGCCAGGCCACCCGCCGCCGCGCCCGCGCTGAGCATCGCCGTCGGCACTGGCCAGAACATCGGCAGGCCGGTGAGGGCGCCCATGGTGGCGATGGTCAAGCCAAGGATGGCAATCGCCGGGGTGGTGGCGAAATTCACAGCAATCAGCAGGCCAATCGCGCCCATCAGCATCGGCACCACCAAGTGCCAGCGACGCTCCTTGCGCAAGTCCGCAGAGCGGCCCACCAGCAGCATAAACACCGCCGCCAGCAAATACGGAATCGCACTGAGCCAGCCGATCACCAGGTTATCGCTGAACCCCAGGTTCTTGATGATCGACGGCAGCCAGAAGTTGATCGCGTACACACCGCTCTGGATACAGAAGTAGATCAGGCCGAACGCCCAGATCGCCGGGTTCTTGAACACTTCGGCGAGGGAGTCGGTGGTGGTCTTCGGCTTGTTGGCCAGGTCCGTCGCCTGATCGGCTTCCAGCACTGCGCGCTCGTGGGGTTTGAGCCACTTGGCGTGGGCAAACGTGTCACTGAGCAGGAAGAAGGCGAGGGCGCCGAGAATCACGGTGGGGATGCCTTGCAGCAGGAACATCCACTGCCAGCCCGCCAAGCCGCCTTGGCCGGCGGCGAAGTGGTTGAGGATCCAGCCAGAGAACGGGCTGCCGAGCAAGCCGGACACCGGGATCGCCGACATGAACAGCGCCATGATCCGGCCACGGCGGAAGGTCGGGAACCACTGCGACAGGTAAAGCACCACGCCAGGGAAGAAGCCGGCTTCGGCAGCGCCCGTGAACAGGCGCAGCGTGTAGAAATGCGTCGGCGTGGTGACAAACAACAGGCACGTGGACAAGGTGCCCCACACGATCATCATCAACGCAATCCAGCGCCGTGGACCGAACCTGGTCAGCGCCAGATTGCTCGGTACGCCGCACAGCACGTAGCCGATGAAGAAAATCCCGGCACCCAGGCCGTACACGGTTTCACTGAATTTCAGCGCATCAAGCATCTGCAACTTGGCAAAGCCAACGTTGACCCGGTCGAGGTAGTTGAACAGATAGCAGATGAAAATGAAGGGGATCAGGCGCAGGGTAATGCGCTTGTAGATGGCGTTTTTATCGTCATCGGTGGCCAGTGTGGCAGCGGCGCTCTGTGACATGGCGTTCTCTCTTTATTATGATTTTTCGCGATGCGAGGGTAACGTTGATCGCCCAACGAGTCTCGGCCACGGAGCGGGGTGCTGTCTTTGTGCTCGCGCACAGTGACGGATACTTTGCGCTGTGCCGATGAACAATCATGTTTTTTCAGGAATTTAGACTCATGTTCGAGTTGGATCATGACTTGGCGCAGGACATCGTCGATCGGACCATGGCGATTTTGCCCTACAACGTCAATGTCATGGACAGCCAGGGCCTGATTCTGGGCAGTGGCGAGTCCGAGCGGATCAACACTCGCCACGAAGGCGCGCAACTGGTGCTGGCCAATGGTCGCGTGGTGGAAATCGACGGCCAGACCGCCAAGCACCTCAAGGGCGTGCAACCCGGTATCAACCTGCCGCTGCTGCACGATCAGCGCTTGATCGGTGTGCTGGGCATCACCGGCGAACCTGAGCTGCTGCGCACCTACGCCGAACTGGTACGCATGACCGCTGAAATGCTGGTCAGCCACCGTCATCAGCAAGCCGAGCAACAATGGCGACGCCAGCGTTGCGATGATCTGTTGGCCTTACTCCTCGCCGAAACCGGAGACTCGCCGCGCCTGGTCGATGAAGCTCAACAGTTGGGACTCAAGCCCCAACTGGCGCGCACGCCGTACCTGTTCGAACTGGGTGACGGCCAGTCGGCGGAGGCGTTGAGTGCCTGGCTGACGTCGCGCTATCCGGACAGTTGGTGCGTCAGCTCGGCGCAGTTCTCGCTGTTATGGTGCCGGCCTGCGGCGGTGCAGGTGGATAATCCACGGTTGCTCGAAAAACTCGCAGGCCAAGGCTGGAATGTCCTGCGGGTGGCCGTCGGCGGGCAGGCAGAGGGGCTGGCCGGGTTGCGCCGTTGCTACCGGCGCGTCGGTGACTTGCTGGCCTACGGCCGCGATGTTCTGCCGCATTCGCGGTTGCTGACCCTCAACCGTTATCGCTTGCCGGTGATGCTCTGGCGCCATCGCAACGACGACGCGCTCGACGAACTGCTCAACCCCCTGCGCAAGGTGCTGGCCAAGGACAACAACGGCCAACTGCTGGCCACCCTGCGCAGTTGGTGCGACCACGATGGGCAAAGCCAGGCCTGCGCCGATGCGTTGGGCATCCACCGCAACAGTCTGCGCTACCGCATGGAGCGCATCGCCGAACTCAGCGGCGTCGACCCACTGACCCTGGACGGCATGCTTGCCCTGTACCTGGGCGTACAGCTGTTGCCCCAGCCTTTGTCGGAATGAACAACAAACCCCACCCGCACTTGTGCATCGGACCGGCGTCATTCCCGGTGCCAACTGGCAGCATGGGCGTCATAAAAACCGGAGAAAGCCCATGAAAATCATCATCGCCCCCGACTCGTTCAAGGACAGCCTGAGTGCCGAAGGCGTCGCCCAGGCCATTGCCCAAGGCTTGGCCCAGGTCTGGCCGGATGCGCAGTTGATCCAGTGCCCGATGGCGGACGGCGGTGAAGGAACGGTGGATTCGGTACTCGCGGCCTGCAATGGCGAGTTGCGCCGCCAAGCCGTACGCGGGCCGTTGGGCGCCACGGTTGATGCGCGCTGGGGCTGGTTGGCCGACAGCCACACGGCGATCATTGAAATGGCCGAAGCCAGCGGCCTGCAATTGGTCCCGCCAGGGCAGCGCGATGCCTGCATCAGCAGCACCTACGGCACTGGCGAACTGATCCGCGCCGCGCTGGATGCTGGCGCACAGCGCATCATCCTGGCGATTGGCGGCAGTGCCACCAATGATGGCGGGGCCGGCGCGATGCAGGCGCTGGGCGTGCAACTGTCTGACGCCCAATCCCAGGTGCTGGCGCCGGGCGGCCTGGCCTTATCCCAGCTGGCCCATATCAGCCTGGAGCGGCTTGATCCACGCCTGTCCGAGGTGCGCTTTGAAATCGCCGCCGACGTCAACAATCCCCTGTGCGGTGCCCACGGCGCCTCAGCGATTTTTGGCCCGCAGAAAGGCGCCAATCCCGAGCAAGTCCAAAAGCTGGACGCGGCCCTCAGCCACTTCGCCGATCACTGCGCCAAGGTGTTGCCCAAGGACGTGCGCGATGAACCCGGCAGCGGCGCCGCCGGCGGCCTGGGCTTCGCCGCCAAAGCCTTTCTCGGCGCACAGTTTCGAGCCGGTGTAGACGTCGTCGCCGAACTGGTTGGCCTGGACGCGGCCGTACGCGGCGCCGACCTGGTCATCACCGGCGAAGGCCGCTTCGACGCCCAGACCCTGCGCGGCAAAACCCCCTTCGGCGTCGCCCGCATCGCCCAACAGCACGGCGTACCCGTGATCGTCATCGCCGGCACCCTGGGCGACGGTTATGAACAGATGTACGCCCACGGCGTTGACGCTGCCTTCGCCCTGCCTTGCGGCCCGATGAGCCTGGAGCAGGCGTGCGGTGAGGCACCGCGTTTGTTGCGTGAGCGGGCGGCGGATATTGCGCGGCTGTGGCGGGTGGCGGCCAAGCACTGACGTCGCCTCCCGAACATGGGACAATCCGCGCCTTTTTTGACACGGAGAGTCCCCATGCTGCGCCCCGCATTCCTGGCACTGCTGTTGACCGGCACTGCCACTTTCGCTCAAGCCGACGCCGAAACCGTCCCCTTGCTCCGGGAAATCAAGAACTGGGTCACGGGTTGCGACAACCTGCGCAATTGCCATGCCCTCAGCGCACCCAGTGGCGTTGACGAAGAGGACTACAGCTCGCTGACCTTGCACATCTGGCATCAGGCCGGGCCTGAAGGGTTCCTGCGTTTGCGGTTCGACCATCGCGGCGAGGCGCTGGACCTGTCGACTCTGCTGTTGGACGGCCAGCCGCTGGAGCTGGAGCTGACCCGGGACCTTCATATAGAACTCGACGATCAGGGCGGTGATCCCGAGGTGCAATCCTACGGCGTAATCGAGGACGCTGCAGCGCGGCGGTGGCTACAGCGTTTGCGCAATGGCCAGCGTGTGCAATTGCCGGGGGATGAGCAAGCCCATGTGTCGCTGAGTGGGCTGAGTGCTTCGCTGTTGTTGATGGATTCCGTGCAGGGCCGCGTGGATAACGTCAGCGCCCTGGCCCGGCCGGGTAAAGGCGCGGCCAGCGGCGTGCCCGCGCGCTTGCAGGCACCAGTGTTGCGCAGATTCCCAGGAGCGCCGGGGTTGACTGCGCAGGAGCAGGCTGGCCTCGTCGCGGCTGCGTTGCATACCATCACGCCCGAGGATAACGGTACCGGCAGCGCGCCCGAGGCCAACGCTGGCGCCCTGACCGCACAGCAGGCGATGACGGTGGTGCGTTATGACTGCGCAGCCTACAACTGTGAATACGATGTGGTCAGCCGCCAGCGCCAGGCGCCGTACGCACAAACCCCGATGCACCTTGAGCCCTTGCCATTGGGGATCGAGCCGCTGCAAGGCTCGGTGGGGTACGACCCGGCCAGCGGCACCTTGAGTTATTTCTACAAGCTGCGCGGGCTCGGCGATTGTGGCGAGGGCGCCGTCTGGGTGTTTGATGGCCAGGGGTTCCAGCTCAGCGAGCTGCACGCCATGCCGCGCTGCACCGGGGTCGGTTACGGCGATTGGCCGGCGTTGTGGTCGACAGCGCCGGCACCCTAGCCATCGGACGGGCAGGGCCTCTACACTGGCTGGCCACGTGTCTTTCAAAGGATGAAACACCATGCACACGCCTGAACCCCATATCGTGATCCAGCGCTTTACCGAGGCCCATCTTGAGGGCGTCGCAGCGCTCTATAACGAACCGGCCGTGTGTCGACAGGTGCTGCAAATGCCTTTTCAATCCGTGGAGGCCTGGCGCAACAGACTGGTACTGGACAACGAGCGCCGGCTACAACTGGTGGCGGTGCACGGGGGCGAGGTGATCGGCCAGCTCGGCCTGGAACAGTACCTGCGCGTGCGCCGGGCCCATGTGGGTTCGTTCGGCATGGGCGTCGCACAGGCCTGGCAGGGCAAGGGCGTGGGTTCGCGCCTGCTGACGGCCGCGCTGGACGTGGCCGACAACTGGATGAACCTGCACCGCGTGGAACTCACGGTGTACGCCGACAACGAAGCCGCGCAACACCTGTACCGTAAATTCGGTTTCGAGGTGGAAGGGGTGTTGCGCGATTACGCCCTGCGTGACGGTGTGTTTGTCGACACCGTGAGCATGGCGCGCCTGCGCCGGTCGGCTTAATCCTGCAAGGCAAACGCCACCGCAGCCTGCGCATGCAGCTCGGTGGTGTCCAGCAGTGGCAGGTCGCTGTGTTCCGGCTTGATCAGCATCCCGATTTCCGTACAACCGAGGATGATTGCCTGGGCGCCACGGGCGGCCAGGGATTCGATCACCCGCTGGTAGATCTGGCGTGACGTGTCGCTGATCACGCCCACGCACAACTCTTCATAGATGATGCGGTGCACGTCCCGGCGCTCATTCGCGTCCGGCACCAATACCGTCAGGCCATGCTCGGCCAGGCGCGACGTGAGAAAGTCCTGCTCCATGGTAAAGGCAGTCCCCAACAGACCGACCGTCAGCGTGCCGGCTTCCACAGCGGCCAAACCGGCGGCATCGGCGATGTGCAGGAAAGGAATCGACACCGCCGCCTTAATACGTGATGCCACCTTGTGCATGGTGTTGGTACACAGCACCACACACTCGGCGCCGCCCGCTTGCAGGCGACGCGCAGCCTCTTCCAGGATCAACGCGGCGTCATCCCAGCGCCCTGCATGCTGGGCCTGCTGCACAGGGCCGAAATCCACGCTGTACATCAACAGTTGCGCCGAGCGCAGCGGCCCGAGTTGGTCGCGTACGCGCTGGTTGATGATCCGGTAATACTCGGCGCTGGACTCCCAGCTCATGCCGCCGATAAGGCCGATGGTGCGCATGTGATATTCCTGACAAGGGATGTGGCTTCACCTTACCCACTGGCCAGCCAATAGTCATACGCAGTTGCCAGCCAAATGACCGGTGCAGTTTTAAGCCGTACGCCGTACCGCCGCATCTGCCATGATCAGCCCTCGCAACCTGGCTCACCCAAGGAATCTGGCAATGGACGATGTACAGCAACTGGGCGAGATGCTTCGTCATTACGCCGACAGCGAAGCGCACAAGAAGCAGCAATTCGACGTGCAATCAGCCCGCTGGGCACAAAAACTCGGTGAGTTGTTCGAACAGATCGAACAGTGGCTGGAGCCGGTGAAAACCGTCGGGCTGCTGGAGGTCCATCGTCAAGCCTATGTGGCCAGTGGGCCCAGCGTGCCGGTGGAGACGTCCACCTTCAAAACCGAGAAGCTCATTGTGCAGATCACCGGCAAAACCGTGGAGTTCGTGCCGGATGTGATGGGCGCGGGCGGTTCGATTTCCGTAGCAGTGATGGGCTTGACCGCTGCCCGCCACGGCAGCGTTTCGCTGGTGCTGGCGGCCGATAAAAACGACTGGCTGTGGAAGAAAACCAATGGCCTGAAAGACCCGGATACCTTCGGTTTCGACGCCAACTTCCTGGCCTCGCAGTTGCAAAGCCTGATCCCTCGCGAGCGCAGCTGAGTCGTCTTGTCGCCACACCCGCTGGTCTGCCAAATGCCTGGGGTCAAATAAGGTGTATTCCCCAGGATTGGCTATACCTACAGCTCATTGTTTCGATGAAAACCGCCAGGGAGTTCGATGATGAAGCTAAGGCTAATGATCAGCACGCTATGCATTGCCACGATGGGGATGACGGGCTGCGCCAGTAAGGTGACGCAACCGGATGAGTATTCGGGCTTTCTGTCCGACTACAGCCACCTCAAGCAGGCCCAGTCACCGTCGGGCGCCGAGGTGATGCGCTGGGTCGATCCCAAGCTGGACCTGAGCCGCTACAACGCGGCCTACATCGAACCCACGCAGTTTTACCCCAAGCCCCACGGCACCGCGAAAATCCCCGACAGCACCCTCAACGGCATCAACGCCTACTACAACCAGGCGCTCAAGCGTGAGTTGGCCAAGTCACTGCCCCTGGCCAACGCGCCCGGCCCAGGTGTAATCGTGGTGCGTGCGGCAATCACTGCTGTCAGCAGCAAGACCGAAGGCCTGAAACCCTATGAGTTCATCCCGGTGGCCCTGGTGGCGGCGGCGGTGAGTACCGGCACCGGTATCCGTGACCAGGAAACCACCTTGGGCACCGAGGCGCAGTTTCTGGACGGCGCCAGTGGCAAGGTCATCGCCCAAGTGGTGCGCAAAGGTACCGGCAAGCCACTGGCAAACGATTCACAGGTGATGAAGGCCGATGACGTGAAAGGCGTGATCGACGGATGGGCGTCCGACCTGCATCAGTCCTACATGAAACTTAGAAAACCCTAAAACGCATTCCTGGCCAGCCGGTTGTAGTAGCTGAGCAGGGCGTCGTAGCGGCGGGTGACGAGGTCATAGTCGTCACTCAACTGCTGCGGCGCGGCGTGGTCCTGCCAGTGCTGGTGCAGGGTAACCAAGGCCTTGAGGTATTCATCGGCAGGCGCCTTGATGTTGTACCAGAGGTGAATCGCCTCATCGTCGAGCCTTCTGCTGGGCATGGCGTTCAGAAAGACTCGGCCGTCTTCGGCAGTCTGGCGCAGCGCTTCGGTCAAGTCGGCCACCTGCTGCGGGGTCAGGTTGGCGTCGCGCACGCCTTGCTCGATCTGGTTGACCGCCTGGCGCGCCGTGATCATGTAGTTGAGCAGATGCCACTGCATGTCCCGGCCAAAGCGCGCCTCCAGCAGCGCCAGTTGCGCGGGACGCACGCGTAGATCTTCATCCTCCAGCTGTTGGCGCAGAGAAGTGGACGCCGTCAGGTAGGTTTCGACGACCTGGTCGTAGGCCAGCATTAATTGCTTGTGTTTGGCCTCTGCGGCTATTTCCTGGCCCGTAGGCGCCAGACTGCGCGCCTGCACGCGAGCGCTCCCATCCGCCAGGGCCGTGAGGTCGTACAGCGATTGCGCGTAGGCGCCGGCGGCCGCGAGCAAATCGCTGGCGGGTGCCTGGCGTTCCAGTTTCACCGTGTACTGCTGCGAACACACCGACCGCTGGATAAGGTACGGCGCCGGCTCGTTGCGGTCGCCATAGTTGTCGAGGGTCGGCTTGTCGGGCTCGGGGTAATAAGTTAGGCGCGTATCCCGGTCGACGCGGTTCACGCAATCAATGATCGGCGCCAGGGCACTCGCCCTGGCGGTGTGGGGACTGTCGCGCTGGTCCAGCCACAGTTGCACCTTTTGCAAAGGCCTGCTGGCACCGGCCACGCCGAGCAGGCCCAGGCCCAATGCCAGACTGATGGGTAACAACCATTTTGGATTCATGGCTTGGCCTCCTGACCGTACCACTGCGCCTGCGTGGCGGGCGCCTGGCACTCAACCACGCTGCGCGGCATGCGGCTGCACAGGCGTTCGGTCCACTGTTGCAGGCCTTGGTTGCGGGTAACCCGATGCTGGTTGTCGAGCACCTTCAAGCCAGCGTAGAGCGCGACCGCAGTGACGAGGCAAAGCGCCGTGCCGAGGACGGCCCAGCGCGGATGGCGGGCGGTCCACGGTGTGTGGTGATTCATGAAAGGCCGCTTGATCAGCCCCACCAGCGCCAGCGCGACCACCAGGGTCAAGCTGGCGAACGGGCTGAACACATAACCCAACGCCACCGCCAGAACGAGGCCGGGGACCAGGTCGCGTATCGGCAATAGCGGCAAGTGGGTCGGGCTGAGCCAGCGGGGCAAGCGTTGGCTCAGCTGTTCATCCAGCACGCGGTATTGATGAGCCAACGGACGCCAGGCCTGCCAGGCGATGCCCGCACCGACCACGGCACCGATCGACCACAAAATCCCCTGGCCCACGGTCGGAACCACGTTGCCGGCCAGGGCGTCGGCCTTTACCAGCACGCCCACCAGGCAACTGAGCACCAGCGCCACGAGCCACGGCCAGGTGTCCATCGCCGACTCCCAGCCCTGCCAGAAATACACCGTGCCACCGGGCATGCCTTCGGCAACGCTGACGTGATCGGCATAAATATCGGCGCTCAGGGACTTGCAGGCCTTCCAGTCGTCTTCGTCGAAGCGTTGGGCGAAGGCACGGCGCTGGCCCAGGCTCATCGGTGCCAGCAGTAAACGTGCGGCGCGCTGTTGCGGGCTGTGGGGCGGTTCTGCGGCCAACGCACGTTGGCGCGCCATAAAGGCTGGCCCTTGCTGGCGCTTCAACAACAGCGCCCAGTCGCCGGCCGGGCAGCCATGGTCTGCGCCGCCGTGCCAGTTTTGTCCGGCGCACACGGCGTCGAACACCGTGCTCGACCAGTAAGGATGGTTGGCAAGCAGCCTGGCCAACCATTCGTTGAACCACTCGGCGTGGGGATGATTGTTGACCCAGGCATGCGCGCCGGGTGTAGCGGCGTAGGCGGCCAGGAATGCAGCGTCGTCTTGCTGGCCGAGGGCTTGGTGCAAGGGTTGCTGCAACCGGGTCCGGTGCTGGAACTCCAGGGTGCTGATCAATTCGCTGGGCAATTCCAACCGCTGCCAGGCGGTCAGCCAGTTGAAGGTCTCGAAGGCCCATCGCGTGTCTTCGGCATTGAGGTCGCCGTCGATACAGCGCTGCAACAGGTGGACTTCGAGCAACAGCGCGGTGCCATCGGCCATGGCCGCTTGGTAATGCTGGGCGAGGCTCAGGTCGGAGGTCTCGATAAGCACGTCATCCGCGACCTGCTCGCCTGGGTTCCACGCCAGTGCCGCCTCGTAGGCTTCGCGCAGACGCTGATAGCCCTCAGGGTCATCGTCCGGGCGGGTCTTTTTCAACAAGGCGGCGTATTGACGCTTGATCGTGCGGCTATCGGCACCTGGCGTCAGGCCGAGGACATTCCAGCAAGTCATGTGCGGTGCAACTCCCTAGACAATCGCGCCCGGTCTGACCCTGTTGCGACCGGGCGCGTGGTGTTACTTGAGCGGTGTCAGTGGCGGCAGCTTCCATTGACCGCTACCCACCTCAGGCTTGGGCAGGTAAATCCGCAGTACAGCGAAAAACGGGCCGGGCGGCGCCGGCAACCAGTTGCTCTGTTCGGCTTTCGGTGGCTCATGGTGCTGCAACGCCAGGGTCACGCCGCCGTCGGCGTCGCGCTTGAGGTCACCCAGCATGCGCGAGTTGATCAGGTAGCGTTTCTTGTGATTGGGCACCAGCAGCTTGGTCTTGGCGTCGTACAGGGTCAGGGACCAGAACGCATCGGCCGGAGGCAACTGGTCCTTGGCAAAATGCACGGTGTAACTGTGACGCGCACCATTGGCCGGTTTGCCTTCGCTGTCGACGAAATAATTGAGGTACGCGGCCTCGTCGCTGGAGTTGCCGAAGATGCCCATGTCCGCACCGGCGTAGCGGTACAGGTAGTTGTTTTGCAGGTGGTCGCGGCTGCCGAACAGCTCACCGCTGGGCACTTGGTGGGTGTCGAGCTTGTCCTTCTTGAACGTTGCAAACTCGGCGCGGGCATCGCTGATGCCATCTTCCAGGGCCTTGCGCTGCTCGGTCGTCAACTGGTTGAACTTGAAGGGCGCACCGGGGGCGATGCCGATTGTGGCAAAGCGCGCCAGCAGGTCTTTTTCACTGTCCTGGGGCGCGGCGAAGGCCAACATGAAGTTCAGGTAGCGAAACAGTTGCGGGCCTTCGGCCATGGTCGCGGTGGGCTTGGGCCACTCGACCTTCGGCGCCTTGGCCGGCGCGGCTTGTTTCACGTAGTTGCTCAGCGTCTGCACTTTGTAGCCGTTCTGGATCTGCTTGACCTTGTTCAGGTCTTTTTCATCGAACAGCTGCGTGCGGTACAGGGCGTAGGCGATGTTGCTTTCGCTGTACACCACGCGGTCCACGTCGACCGGTTGCTGACCTTTCCAGTCCGGGCCGGCAATCATGTAGTGGCCGCCATTGTTGCCGGTGCTGCGGGTGCCCAGGTAGGCGATGTTCTGCGTATAGAGGTCGATCAACTGCACCGAGTAGTAACGGTTATCTTCGATCTTCGGCAACGTGAGCACCAACGGCTCGCTGCGCAGGTCCAACCATACAAAGGAGTAGGGCGTGTCGGCGTTCGGGGTCAAGATCGCCGTGTCCTTGGGCGTAAACACCTGGGCGGTGTTGCCGATGCGGTTGAACGGTGCCTTGAAGTTGGCGCCGCCTTTATCAACGGCCTGGGTGTAGAGCGTCTTGTACATCTGCACCACCGGGTAGCCATACAGGTAGGCTTCCTTGGCGATGGCCCGCGCTTCGCTCGGGGTCGCGGTGAAATCGGCCCAGGCGCCGGTACTCATGAGTATCGAGAGGCTCGCCAACAGCAGGCGCGTCGGTTTTCCAATCATGTTGTTGCGTCCTTACAGGGGGCTTTGAGTGACGGGGAGTGAAGGCTGCGAGTTTCCGGTTTTATTTCCCGAACGTCACGTTAATCCCTGCAAAAATGACGCAGGTCACGTTATCCCGCTGGCGACGGAATCAGGCGTCGGGCAGCATTGATTTGACTTTGTCGCGCAGTTGGTCAATCGAGAACGGTTTGGCAATCACTTGCATGCCTGCGGGCACGTCAATGTTCTCGGCATAGCCGCTGGCAAACAGGATCGGCAGCGAGGGTCGCAGCTCACGGACTTTCGTTGCCAGTTGCTTGCCGTCCATGTCTGGCAGGCCAACGTCGGTCATCATCAGGTCAATCACCTGGCCATTGTCCTGAACCTTGACCAAAGCCGCTTCAGCGTCGGCCGCTTCAAGCACCTCGAACTCCAACTCCTCAAGTACATCGACGATCAGCATGCGCACAATGGCGTCATCTTCAACGACAAGGATGATGGAGGCTGGCGGGGACGACATAGTGGGAGTTCCTGAAAAGAGGGGGGGCGGTGATAAAAAAGTCAAAAAGACACTTCACTAGTGAGTCTTCCCGATCCAGGCAAGTTCCCCAGAAGCGCGCATTGTGACGACACTGGACGGCGTTGTCTCTTTCCAGGGGCGTACAAATTGAATTCTTAGGCCCAGCCCCGCAGGGTTTGCTGCAAGGCTGGGGTGTTCAACAGCGCAAATCAAGGCATTACAATTGGGCATCGATGAGTTGCTGTAGAGCCGGCTTGTTCACGAAATCGACATTCATGTCAGTTGGGTCAAATGTGCTGACAGAGTATTCCCGTGTACCGCGCTTTTTGCCGTAGGGGAGCAGGGTAGCGGCAATGTTCCCGCTGTTCAGTGCTTTCTCCATGCCCTCCTGCATCGATTGCAAGGTGGTGAATGTGGCCATCCCGGAGTTGGGTTCGTAGAAAAACCAATCAGTCTTGCCGGCTTCAACTCTTATCCCGGCGAGCATTGCATGGTCCTTGGTCGTTATCCGCAGGGTTTTTGATTGGGGGGAGTTGGTCAAGTCCTCGATGATGTCTTGGTAAGGTTTCTTCGTATGCGGTTTGCCCATATGGAACGTAGTTTTCCTGCTGGCCGAGTCTTGAAGATCTTTTAGCTGTTGAATGAACAAAGCAGCTTTGGGATCGCTTGGGTTATCGGCTGCCCTGTAGAGGTTTTGCATCAGCTTATCTTCTTTCCCTTGGTGGACCGCCAAGGCCATTGCATTGGATAGACCCGCGCACTCGCCACGCGACGTAATATCAACATTCGCCAGGTAATGAACTTGTGACACCGGGACGACGCGAACGCCGGGCGCGCTGACATCGTGGGTCAAGAGACGAGATGCGTACTGAGCATTCTCAAGGTCTTTCTTTTTGATTTCCCTTGTCAGCACCCCCATTTCTTCCGGGGTTCGATCGGTTTTTGATGCCAACTGCCTGAGTTCCGCGCTGTCCATGCCTTTGTGGTACCCCTTGACATTCTCCAGTAGGCCGCGTGAATGCCCTAAGTTGTACCGCGGCAGATTGGGCGGCGTTTGCGCAGCGAGGATGTTGTTCTTGAGGTCCATATGATGCAATTCGCGCTCTCCCTGGGCGTTAAACGTGGGGGGCTCACTTGCGCCCTTGGGCTTGAAATCCTTGATCGGCAACCCATACAGCTCGTTTTTGTCGGGGTTGTAGTGGTACCACTGATCGTTCTTGAGCACTGAGACCGTTTCAATGCTGCGGTTCCCGGCGGTAAACGTACCGATCAAGGCCGTGCCGTGTTCTTTGCTGACGGCGTTCAGCAGGTCATAGCTACCGCTGGCACCCCTTAGTTTATGAATGGCCTCAGCCCCTCTGGTCGCGAGGAAACTGGCGCCCTGGCCCAATACCCTGGCGCCTCCCGCCGCTAGATCACCCAAACCGCTCAAGGGGTTCAGCGCCCCGATGGTTGCTGCACCGATCACTTTGGCGGCGCGTAGCGCCTTGGCGCCGCTGGAGAGCGCGGAGCTGCTTATCTTCATCAGTTTGCCTGCGGCTGCGGCGCCAGCGGTGAGAAAGCCGAATACATCCAGCGCCAGATCGAACGCGCCCTCGCCATAGTTCCCTTTCTGGAAATTGACGATGGCCGATCGAAACGGGATCAGGTTTAACAGAAATTCGGTGAGTGGGTTGGGGCCGCCTTGCAATTCGTCCAGGGTGGTCTGGCCCAGCGCATTGGCTTTTATAGACGGGTCGTCGAGTTCAAGGTGCTGCACAAACGCGTTGGCAATGGCATGGGATCGATCGCCGCTGAAGGTGTTCAACTGTGATTCATTCACCGGTCGTTCAACACTGAGCAGGTCGGCTCCCTCCTCAGGCTTGAAGGGTTTAGTCGTGGATACCCACCGTGATCGACTTGAACTCTGTTCCTCCGCCCGCCACAGATGCGTGGGTTCAATCGTGCCTTTGTTGAAGTTGATTTCGTAAGCTGCTGATACGCCGTTCAGTTCAGTCCTGACCAGGAGGCCTGGCTTGTTTGGACCGTAGGTTTTATCGGTAAACCCCAGGCCTAACTCGTGCGAACCTTCTTGGAACAAGGTGACTTTACCGAATTCGAAATTTTTTCGATCCGCCAACGGCAGCTGTGAAATCAAGTGCCGGATCGTGGTGTTTACAGCGGATTTTTTGTCCTTGATGCTTTGGCTGAACTCTTGTTCGAAGGCGCCTCGCACGCCAAAACTCAAGTTGGCGTTCAATGCTTCCAACGGAATACGGGGGTCATCCGACTTGAAGGGCGCCGGATCCGGCAAGTCCATCATGGCGATATCCAACATCGAATGCTCGCCTACCAGCCTGATTTGCTTATCGGTCCCGCGATAAGCGTCCGTACTCAGCACTTTCTCTTCGAAAAGCGGCCCCAGGTCGCCAAAACGCTCTTGGAGTCTGGCCAGTGCAATTTCTTTTCGGGTGGGTATTGGCTCGTCCAGCGCTTTGGTCGCCGTGAGCCGAGCGTCAAGTTGTTCGTTGAAGGCGGTTCTGACCGTATCGAGTTGTGCGTCGGAGTAGTCGTCGTTGAGGTTTTTGCCGATAACACCGTTGGCCACTCCCCAATCCACCAGAGCCGCAGCCTGGGCGTGCTGGGTAATCGAACGGTCTGCCAGGGATGCACTTTCGGCTTCTCGCATGACATCGGCAAACGTCATGTTCGGGACTTTGCCCGGCGTACGGGCCTCGATTGTGGCCGCAGCCACCGCCAGGTTCATCCACGCCGTACTGCCATAGGTCACCGAGGCAGGTATGTCCTTGATCAGGAACATCGGGGCGCGGCTGGCCAACAGCAGGTGGGCACCGACGTGTGCCAAGGCGGGGCTTGTGCGCTTTGTCGCGCTCAAATGAGCGGCCAGGCCTTCAACTACGGCGGAGGCGGGCTTACCCCAATGTTGTTCGCTTGCCAGATCGAAACCGGCAATGCTGTTGCGACGAGGCGCGGTGATGGACTCGGGGTCCATCTGCAGCGCAATCCCCGCCAGCAGGTAATCCGTCACGCTGCTGCCGGTGTCAATGCCTTGCATTTTCTCTTGTATGTCTTTGCCCATCAGTTGGGCCCGCGGTGAGCTGATCAGCGCATTCAGTATCTTCGCGGGATCATTCTGCGCATCCGCCGGTAACGGCTGACGATAACGCAGGAACTCCAGTACACCGTCTTGGGTTTGCATCACCAACGGTTTGTCACCCAGATGGTGGACGTGATTGAGCGTAATGGCCCGCAGGCGTCGCTGTTCGTCTGACGCCAAGGGCGTTGGCCAGGACAGCGCGCCTCCCAGATTGCCCAGAGGGTGCTCCAACGCTCTGTCGATCACCGCATCAGCGAGTGCATTGAGGTGGAAGTGGGCGGCGGGCACCTTGACTCCCAGGTGCTCGATGAAAGCCTCCAGGCTCACGCTGCCATTGCCCGGCGCGAGGTACGAAGAGGCCGGATCGATAGCCATGGATGTGTTTTTTACCCCCTCAAGAATGGCCTCTGGCGTTGCGTCTTTGCCCATTCTTGTCGCCAGGTCCCTGAGCGCCTGGCCGAGCGTCTTCAAGTTCGCCTTATCGGCCAGTTGGCCGCGGAGGTCGGTTTTCCCGGGTGACGATGGGGTGTCCGGGGGGCCTATAGCCGAAGGGGCCGACTCAGCAAGGCTCGGCCTGGGCGTGGCTGTAACGATGGGAAGGGGCGTGGCGGTAGACACATGTGTCGAGATATTCAACATGCTGCAAATACCTTTACGAATAGGAATTAAGCGCCCTCCTGATGGAAACTCCCTGTTTCGGAGACGCAGCATTGGGTGGAAAACCGACGCGCCCACGTTCCGATTGCACGTGCACAACAGTGTGAGGAGTTAATTCGTTGACATGATGTGACGCGCCGTTGATAGAGGCACTTTTGTACCAAGTGGCAGCAGTTCTTCGCACTCCCGGCCTTAGAAAAATAGCGTTCAACCGCAACTTTGGGGCAAACTCCCGGTTTTTCCGTACTTGGCCAAGGCATGCCCATGACTCCCGCGTCGTCAGTCGATGAAAAGAGCTTTCGTACCCTCCTGAGCCGAAACGTGGCATTACCGCTGGGTGTGGGTGTGCTCAGCGCCGTGTTTTTTGTGTGCCTGATCACTTATTTGCTGACGGTGATCAAGTGGGTGGAGCACACCGATCGGGTGATCAATAACCTTAACGAGTCCTCCAAGCTCACCGTTGACCTGGAAACCGGCATGCGCGGGTTCCTGATCACCGGTGACGAGCATTTCCTCGACCCGTACGAAGTGGCCAAGCCGCGCATCATTGCCGACCTGCGTAACTTGCAGGAGTTGGTGGCGGATAACCCGCAGCAGGTCGACCGCCTCAAGCGCTTGGAGGCCATGCAGGGTGAGTGGAACAATTACGCCCAGTCGATGATTGATATGCAGCGCCAGAGCGGTGATTACCGCAGCGCTGTGAAGGCTGGCCGAGGCAAGCGCCTGACCGATGAGATCCGCAAGGAATACGACGACGCGGTGGCGATGGAGCAACAGTTCCGTCTTTCCCGCAATGAGGATGTCACACGTACCACGATAATCAGTGTCACCCTGTACCTGGCGTTCGTACTCGGCTTGAGTGGTTTTCTGGCGTATATCGGCAGGAAGAATCTGCTTTCTCTGTCAGAGAGCTACGCCACAACCCTCGCGTCACAACAGAAGATTGCACGCCGCCTCGAACAGCAGGCCTGGCTGCGCAACGGGCAGACTGAACTGGCCGAACAAGTGCTGGGCCAACTGACCCTGAACATGCTCGGGCGCAATATCCTGCAGTTTTTTGCCCAATACATGGGCTCGGCCGTTGCGGCGCTGTATGTGCGCGAGGAACACGGCGGCCTGAAACGGGTGGCCACTTATGGCTTCTCCCGCGAGCAGGAGCAACTGGAGCAATCAATCTACAGCGACGAAGGTATCGTTGGGCAGGCCGCGCAACTGGAGCGTCTGATCCGCCTGGATGATGTGCCGGTGGATTACTTCAAAGTCAGCTCCGGCCTCGGCGAAGGCCCTACACGCAGCGTGCTGGTGATGCCGACCAGCGATGACGACCGCGTCAACGGCGTGATCGAACTCGGCTTCCTGCGCCCGCTGGATGACCGCGACATTGAATTGCTGGAGCTGATCGCCGGCAACATCGGCACCTCCATCGAGGCCGCGCGTTATCGCCAGCGCCTGCAAGAAGTACTGGCCGAGACCCAGCAGCTCAACGAAGAGCTGCAAGTGCAGCAGGAAGAACTCAAGACCGCCAACGAAGAGCTGGAGGAGCAGTCACGCATCCTCAAGGAATCCCAGGCCCACCTGGAGACCCAACAGGCAGAGCTGGAACAGACCAACGAACAATTGGCCGAGCAGACCCAGACCCTGGCCGACCAGCGCGACGCGATGGACCGCAAGAACATCGAACTCAATCAGGCCCAGGTGGAACTGGAAGATCGCGCCGAAGAGTTGCAGCGTTCCAGCAAGTACAAGTCCGAATTCCTCGCCAACATGTCCCACGAGCTGCGCACGCCGCTCAACAGCTCGTTGATCCTGGCCAAGTTGCTGGCGGAAAACCCCCAGGACAACCTCAGTGCCGAACAGGTCAAGTTTGCCGAGTCGATCTATTCGGCCGGCAATGACCTGCTTAACCTGATCAACGACATCCTGGATATTTCCAAGGTCGAAGCCGGCAAGCTGGAAGTGCGCCCGGAAAACTCCAGCGTGGCGCGTCTGGTCGACGGTCTGCGCGGGATGTTCGAACCCCTGGCTGCGGACCGCAAACTGGGCTTCCAGGTGGAGGTCCAGGCCGACGCGCCGGCGATGCTGTTTACCGACCGCCAGCGCCTGGAGCAGATCCTCAAGAACCTGTTGTCCAACGCGGTCAAGTTCACCGAGCAGGGCCAGGTCAGCCTGTCGGTGTCCCGCGCATCGGAGGAGGGCATTGCCTTTACCGTGCGCGATTCCGGGATCGGTATTGCGCCGGACCAGCAGGAAAGCATCTTCGAAGCCTTCCGCCAGGCCGACGGCACCACCAACCGCCGTTACGGCGGCACCGGCCTGGGCCTGTCGATTTCCCGCGACCTGGCAACCTTGCTCGGTGGCTACATCAGCGTGACCAGTGAACCCGGCAAGGGCAGCGTGTTCACCCTGATATTGCCGGAGCAGTACCTGGAGCGTGCCGACGACGCGCCGCCGATCGAGCAACCGCGCCACGCCGTGGTAGTGCCTGCCCCGACACCGATCAAGGTGTCGCCGCTGCCGGTCGCCGATGCTGACTTGATCCCGCGCTTTGCCGATGACCGCGACAAGGCACCGTTCACCACCCGCTGCATCCTGGTGGTGGAAGACGAGCCCAACTTCGCCCGGATCCTGTTCGACCTGGCCCACGAACTGGGCTACCACTGCCTGGTTGCCCACGGGGCAGATGAAGGCTACAGCCTGGCCGAGGAGTACATTCCCGACGCGATCCTGCTGGACATGCGCCTGCCGGACCATTCCGGGCTGACCGTGCTGCAACGCCTCAAGGAGCACGCGAGTACCCGTCATATCCCGGTGCATGTGATCTCCGTGGAAGACCGCGTCGAAGCCGCCATGCACATGGGCGCCATCGGCTATGCGGTAAAACCCACCACCCGCGAAGAGCTCAAGGACGTGTTTGCACGTCTGGAAGCCAAGCTGACCCAGAAGGTCAAGCGCGTCCTCCTGGTGGAGGACGACGACCTGCAACGCGACAGCATTGCCCGCCTGATCGGCGACGATGACATCGAGATCACCGATGTCGGCTTTGCCCAGGCCGCGTTGGACCTGCTGCGCACCAACGTCTACGACTGCATGATCATCGACCTCAAGCTGCCGGACATGCTCGGCAATGAGCTGCTCAAGCGCATGGCCACCGAGGACATCTGCTCGTTCCCACCGGTAATCGTCTACACCGGGCGTAACCTCACCCGCGATGAAGAGGCCGAGCTGCGCAAGTACTCGCGCTCGATCATCATCAAGGGCGCACGCTCGCCGGAGCGCCTGCTGGACGAAGTCACACTCTTTCTGCACAAAGTCGAATCCCAGCTGTCCCATGACCGTCAGAAGATGCTCAAGACCGCCCGCAGCCGCGACAAAGTGTTCGAGGGGCGCAAAATCCTGTTGGTGGACGACGATGTGCGCAACATTTTCGCCCTCACCAGTGCGCTTGAGCACAAAGGCGCTGTGGTGGTGATCGGGCGTAACGGCCGCGAAGCCATCGACAAACTCAATGAAGTCGACGATATCGACCTGGTGCTGATGGACGTGATGATGCCGGAGATGGACGGATACGAGGCCACCGCCTTGATCCGCCAGGACCCGCGCTGGAAGAAGCTGCCGATCATCGCGGTGACGGCCAAGGCCATGAAGGACGATCAGGAGCGTTGCCTCGCGGCGGGCTCCAACGATTACCTGGCCAAGCCGATCGATCTGGACCGTCTGTTCTCACTGATTCGCGTATGGCTACCGAAGATGGAACGCATTTAAGTGGAGCACGTTTTTTTGGACAAGAGCAGCGACATCGAGCTGCGCCTGCTGATTGAGGCGATCTACCTCAAGTACAGCTATGACTTTCGCGACTACTCCGGTGCGTCGGTCAAACGCCGCGTGGCGCACGCACTGCGCCAGTTCGACTGCGCAACCATCTCGGCCTTGCAGGAGCGTGTGCTGCACGATCCGGCGGCGTTCATGCAACTGCTGCAGTTCCTGACGATTCCGGTGAGCGAGATGTTTCGCGACCCGTCGCACTTTCTGGCCATCCGCCAGGAAGTGGTGCCGCTGCTGAAGACGTATCCGTCGATCAAGATCTGGATCGCCGGTTGCAGCACGGGGGAGGAGGTCTACTCCATGGCGATCCTGCTGCGCGAAGAGGGCCTGCTGGAACGCACGATCATCTACGCCACGGACATCAACCCGGCCTCGCTCGATAAAGCCAAGCAAGGCATCTTCTCCCTGGAGAACGTGCGCGCCTACACCGCCAATTATCAGCAGGCCGGTGGGCAACGTTCATTTGCCGACTACTACACGGCGGCTTACGATTACGCCATCTTCGACAAGACGCTACGCGAGAACGTGACCTTTGCCGATCACAGCTTGGCGACCGATAGTGTATTCTCAGAAACTCAATTAATTTCGTGCCGTAACGTACTGATTTATTTCAATAAAAAGCTGCAGGACAGGGCGTTTGGATTGTTTCACGAGTCGCTGTGCCATCGCGGCTTTCTGGTGCTGGGCAGCAAGGAAACCCTGGATTTTTCGGCCTACAGCAAGCAATTCGAACCCTTGGTCAAGCAGGAACGGATCTACCGCAAATCATGAACGAAGCGCCAGCCAGCCCGATTCGCGGGATTGAAGCCATTGTCGTCGGCGCGTCTGCCGGCGGTGTGGAGGCATTGCTGAGTATTTTTGGCGAGCTGCCTGAGGGCTTTGGCTTGCCCATCATTGCGGTGCTGCACCTGCCGGATGAGCGTCGCAGCCAGTTGGCCGAAGTGTTTGCCCGACGCCTGCGTATCCCGGTGCATGAGGCGCGTGACAAAGAGCAGATCAAGGCAGGCGCTCTCTATTTCGCTGGCCCTGGTTATCACCTCTCGGTGGAGCTTGATTACAGCCTGTCCCTGAGCCAGGAGGACCGCGTGCATCATTCCCGACCCGCCATCGATTACCTGTTCGCGTCGGCCGCCGATGCCTACGGCAAAAATCTGCTGGCGATTCTGCTGACCGGCGCCAACCAGGACGGCGCGCGTGGTCTGGCCCACGTCAAGCGCTCCGGTGGCATCACCGTCGTGCAAGACCCGGCCGAGGCGCGCATCTCCGTAATGCCCCGTGCGGCCCTGGCCCTGCATACCCCCGACCATATTCTTACGCTGAGCCAAATCGGCTCGTTACTGGCTTTGCTGGAATCTTCCCCATGTTAAGTACTGTCCAGGCCAAACTGCTGATCGTCGACGATCTGCCGGAGAACCTGCTGGCCCTCGAAGCGCTGATCAAGCGTGAGGATCGCCAGGTCTTCAAGGCATTGAGCGCCGATGAAGCCTTGTCCCTGTTGCTGGAGCACGAATTCGCCATGGCGATTCTCGACGTGCAGATGCCCGGCATGAACGGTTTCGAACTGGCCGAGCTGATGCGCGGCACCGAAAAAACCAAGAACATCCCGATTGTGTTCGTCAGCGCTGCTGGCCGCGAACTCAACTACGCCTTCAAGGGCTACGAAAGCGGCGCCGTGGATTTCCTGCACAAACCGTTGGATATCCACGCGGTGAAAAGCAAGGTCAATGTGTTTGTCGACCTCTATCGCCAGAGCAAGGCCATGAAGCAACAGGTCGAAGCCCTGGAGCGCAGCCGCCGCGAGCAGGAGTTGCTGCTGAACCGCCTGCAGGCCACCCAAGCCGAGCTGGAGCAGGCCGTGCGCATGCGTGACGACTTCATGTCAATCGTCGCTCACGAAGTGCGTACGCCCCTCAACGGGCTGATCCTGGAAACCCAACTGCGCAAGATGCACCTGGCCCGGGACAACGCCGCCGCCTTCACCCTGGACAAGATGCACGCGATGGTCGACCGCGATGAGCGACAGATCAAAAGCCTGATTCGCTTGATCGAAGACATGCTCGACGTGTCGCGTATCCGTACCGGCAAGTTATCGATACGCCCGGCGCGGTTTGACCTCGCACAACTGGTCAGCAACCTGGTGGAAAACTTTGCGCCGCAAGTGGCGGCCGCCGATTCGTCGATGCAATTGGTTGCAGACGAGCCCGTCGAAGGCAGCTGGGACGAGTTCCGCATTGAACAGGTGGTCACCAACCTGCTGACCAACGCCCTGCGCTACGGGGCCAAGAGCCCGGTTGAAGTGCGGGTGTACAGTGAGCACGGCGAAGCACGGGTAGAGGTGCGTGATCACGGTATCGGCATCAGCGAAGAGAACCAGAAGCGTATCTTCCAGCAGTTCGAGCGCGTGTCCGCCAGTCAGGTAGCAGCGGGTCTTGGCCTTGGACTGTTTATTTCCGAGCAGATCGTTGCGGCCCATGGTGGCACCATCGAGGTCGAAAGCCAGATAGGCGAGGGCGCGCTGTTTCGGGTGTGCCTGCCCCTCGATACGTCGGCGTGAAATCAATCGTCACTTCGACGCAACCTTCTGCGTGACCCTATGGTCGTACATGCAGCAACTGACCGGACAAAGGCTTCCCATGAGTGAAGATGCACAAGATGTCGTACTGATTGTCGAAGACGACGAATCCATTATGTTTGTGCTGGGCGAATACCTGGCAGGCCTCGGCTATCGGGTGTTGAAGGCGATCAACGGCAAGGAAGCGTTTGAGATTCTGGCGACCAAACCGCACCTGGACCTGATGGTCACCGACTATCGGCTGCCGGGTGGAATATCCGGTGTGCAGATTGCGGAACCTGCGATCCAGTTGCGGCCGGAATTGAAGGTCATCTTTATCAGCGGTTACCCGCAGGAAATCCTCGATTGCAACAGCCCGATCACGCGCAATGCACCGATCCTGGCCAAGCCGTTTGATCTGGATACGCTGCAGGAACATATCCAACGCCTGCTGGCCTGAAACGAAAGGGCCGGCGCAGAGATATCTCGGGCCGGCAAGACCAGCTTCAGTCGATCAAATCAAATACCTCACGCTTCTCGCCTGCAGTAAATTGCTTCACCGGATGGTTGCCCTCAATCAGCTTGAATGTCCCGTCAGGGTGCACATCAATGCCACTGGCAGTAGTGATGGAGATCGAGTCCGGATGCCGGGTCGCAAGGTCCCGCAGCAACGTTTGGCCCTTGTGCTCCTGACTGAGTACCGATGAGAGCCCATAGGCGCTTCTAGTGTTGTCGCCGCCAACGAGGATGAGTTTGGCGCCGCCGTCTCCAAACGCAGTTTGTGCGTCTTTCAATGCGTTGGCTTGCAGATCGTTCAGCGCGCTGCCGCGCAGGTGCATCAGGGTCCGTTTCTGGTAGATGCCTTCCTTGAGATCCGAAAGGATCACGATCGCCGAACAGTCACTGATACCGCGGGTGTTGAGCAGCGTACTGGTGTCTCGGACCGTTGCCGAATCGAACTCGGGGACGAACATGGATTCGGGTTTGCTGGCTGTCGGTGCCGCGACGGGTGCCGCAGGCTGAACGTTAGGGCGCGGCTTGGGTGTGGGAAATAGAGAGTCTGCGTACAAGTCGGTCACCGACTGCTTGTTGACGCTTGCTTTGGTGGCCCATGAATGGTCTTGCACCGACACCTTGAATTCGAGTTTGTTCGGGTTGGTGCTATGGGTGGCGTATTGAACCGGCAGTTTTTTATCGGTGAATATTTTGGTCAAACCACGCTTCATCGTATCGGCATCTGGGAAGGGCACCAGACCGTAGTTGGCATCAAACAGAAAAAATTCTTTCTTGGCGCCAGTGACCCGTACGCCGGCCGTAATTGCGTGATCGGGTGTGCTTAGCATCAGGAATTTGGTTTTGGTCGCGTCGGTCAACTCTGGAACAATATCCAAATAAGAGATTATTCGAGGATTTGCCGTTCCGTGAAACAAGGTCTGACTCGTGACTTGCTTTTGGGTATCGTTCAATGCATCCACAAATTTGCGTGATGCCGGCGTCGCCGGATTGGCAGCTGCCTCGAACAGGTTTCCGATCAGCTTCATTTCCTTGCCATCCTTGATGGCTTCAGCCATGGCATGTGAAAGCGCTGCGCACTGGCCTTGGCTAAGGGGACTGACCTGGCTGAGGTACACCACCTGCGGACAGGGAATCAGCGTCGCGCCGACGGAACTGACGTTTTCGGAAAACCGGCTGGCGCTGTTCAAGCCATGTTGGACAGCCAGCCGTTCGCTCTGTCGAGCAAGTGTGCCCAGCTCTTGTGGCGTCAGCGTGGTTTTGTTGATAGCCAGCGATATGACCTGATCGGACATCATTTTCGACGAATAGCCCGCAATATCGGAAGGGCTGCCGGTGTTGTACCCGTTTTCAAAAGCCGCCTTGTCCGGCCCACTTTTTGTATCCTCAAGCAACTGCTGCCATTTTCTCTTGTTGGCTATGGATTCCGCTGACTGTGGAGCAGACAGGGTCTTCCATTTCTCCAACCCACGGGGATTGGCGCTGACGGCAGGGAGAAAATCATTCAGAGGTGCTCCATAGGGTTGCCGTGCAATGGAGTCATAGCGATACCATTTTCCGTTTTGCGTAACGGCGGCCGATTCCAAGATTTTCCCATTTGACTTGAAGGTGCCTGACGAGGCCTCACCAAAACGCGCGCTGGCTGATGTAAGGTCATAACTGGCTGCGGCCCCCCTGAGCCGCCTTACGCCTTTGGTCACTTTGTTGATGCCTGTACCCGCCAGCTTCGCCCCGCCTTTGACCAGGTCGCCAATGCCATCCAAAGGGTTGAGCATGCTCACGGCTGCCCGCCCTACAATTTTAACCAGGGACAGGGCCCTGGCAGCGATTGCTCCATTCTTTGCAACTTTTGCTGCAACGGAGGCGCCCGCGGTTACGAACCCTAGAATATCCAGGGTTAGGTCACCTATACCGGATGCAAAGTCGCCTTTTGAAAAACTCACAATTGCTGAGCGCAAAGGGATTAAATTCAGCAGGAACTCGCGGTATAGGACATATTCTGGAACTTCGCTCTCGAATGTCGTAGCACCTTTTGAGTAAGCCCTGAGTTTCTCTGAAACACCGGAATACACGTTGTCCGTTACAACGTTGGCGATGGCGCGAGTGCGTGCGCAATTATAGGTGTCATGAGCATTTTGACCGCGAGAAGGGGGGAAGTTAGCTACTTTTGTCGTATATCTAAGATTGCTTGACAGCCTGCAATAGTGGGCCACCTCAATAGGGTCTGCGTCGTCGCCTAAAACAACATCTTTTCTTTGGGAATGCCCCACTAAAAAATTATTTTCCAGATCGTTTCGCCTCTCTATATAGCCTTTCTGCGGATTTATTTCATAGAACCTCACCTCTGATCCGATTTTGCAGCGTGCGACCAACGGTTTGTTGTTGACTGGCTGGCGTCGAGACAAATACCTGCCGCCCGGGTTCGGGTCGTAGATGAGTTCCTCACGGTAAAAGTCAATTTCTCCTCGATCAATAAACTTTAAGTCATCTGCCGGAAGGCGAGAAACAAGGTATTTTACGGTTGTTCTAGTGCCGGCCTTTAAGTTCTCGATGTGCGATTCTATTTTATTTGAATATTCTGTCGAAACGTCAGCAAAACCAGCAGACTTGGAGAAAATGTCCGTGAACTTCAGGGCGCGCACACTTGAGAACCATTCGTTCTTATCGGTTTGTTGCACCACCCTCCCGCGCCTCACAGAGGGTGCGTTGAACAATCGCTTTGAAATATGTAAATCCAATAGCGAGTACGGCCCCGGAAAGTCTTTATGGGGGATGGCGAGCTCTATGAATTTGGTATTGATGAAATCATAAAAATCAGCCTTATCTCCATGCTCCTTGCGATATTGCTCCGTGCTTGCCCCGGGAATTCCAAGCTTGCCCATAAGTGCCTCAAAATAGGGCCGATTCTCGCTAAAACCAAGCGCCTCAAAGAGCTGCTCTGCTCCGACGTCCTTGCGCATAGGCAGGGGGGATTGTTTGGCCTCCAGCGCCTGAAGGAGCTCCTTCATTTGTTTCTGAAACGCCTCCAGCACCAACGTCCTTTGACCCGCGCTGTAATCATCTGAAGGGCTTAACGTGATGAGGCTATTGGCAACCCCCCAGTCCATGAGTGCCTTAAACTTAGTCGCCTGCTCTATCTGTCGTTGCTCAGTGGTAAGGGGGACAATATCGCCCCGACGCAAGATATCCGCGTAGCTCATCATAGAAGTGGCGCCAGGCGTTTCAGCCTCTATGCGCCCCACGGCAGTGCTTAACGTCAGCCACGCCTGTGAGCCGTACGTTACGCTATCGGGAATGTCCTTGATCAAAAACTCCGGCGCCCGCTTTGACAGAAGCAGGTACGCAGCGACCGGGGCCATTTCGCGCGTGACTCTCGAATGGCCGGTGCCACTGGTTGCCCCGAGCAAATGGTCCGCAAGTCGTTGAACGATAGCGGAGGCCGTAAGGCCCGAGTTGCCTGGTTGGGCTAGCTCGAAACCCGCCACTGACGTTCTTGAGGGTACAAGTTTTAGTTCAAAGGCTGCATGGATAGCAGCCAACAGGTAATCGTTGGCACTGGTAGGCGTCGATGCTCCCCGACAGGTTATCTGTAACCCTTCACCCAGTTCTTTCGCTTTAGAGGAACCGAGTATCTGCCCAATGATGAGTCGTGGATTACGCAATTGACTGGGCTCCCAGCGTCGATTGCCGCTCAAATAACCCAACAGCCCACCGGGCCCTGGCTTTACGCGGCCTAGCACAACGATGTAGGGATTGCGCGCTGCATCACTGTCTAGAGGCGTCGGCCAGCTCAAGGCACCGCCAAAATCGCCGTGCGAGGGTGAGCTTGGCTTAGGAGTCGACAGCGCGATCAACAGGTCTTCCAGCTCTTCAGCAGTGCTGGGTAATTGCCAGTTCTGATCGCTGATGTAGTGTTTAAGGCTCACAGTCCTCGCTGAGCTCGTTGATTCGACCTGACCATGCTCCGATGCTGAATGTCTGCTGAAAGTTGTCGTTTCCAGAAAGTCGCCCAGTGCTTGCGAGCCGTCTTTCGGGAATGTGTTCAAGAGCCGAGTCACTTCCTGTTTATTATTCAGGTCGGCGAGTTGATTCAGGTTTAACTTAAGTTCGGCGTCAGAACGTGAGCCACTTTGACTGAAGCCGCTGAAGGCAGTGCCGTCCTCCAAGTTGGCCGCCTGCGTCCGAACTCTGTCTTTAAGGGTGTTGGTCGCGTCCTGTTGAGGCACCGTGATGCCATAAAATTTCGCGATATCGCTCAAAGACGCGGATTTTGGATTGTAGGTGGTGTCGGACGTGGGACTTAAGGCTTCAGCGACCTTCAGGAGAAGCGGGAAGGCTTGAAAGTTGGCAAAAGGGAAGTGAACCGCCTTCCCTGAGACCATGGCGATAATGCATTTATCTTCTGGAGAAATGGTTATCTTGTTCGAGAGGTCGACTTTGTTTTTTGCGGCCCACTGGATGACATCAGGAGTATTTAATATTTTTCCTATTAAAGATCGCCACTTGCCGAATGCTGAGTGTTCCGGGATATCGCGAATCACCTCGTTAAAGGGTTCAATGCCGGACTCACTATTTGCGTAGCGCAATAAAACTGTACGATAAAGCTGGGCCAGCCGTTTGTCAGCCTCTTCAGTGCTGTTAGTGCTCGCCCAATTAAAGGCATGTGTCGAGCCGTCACCGTCCGTGCTCGCCATTACATCGCGTCTGGAAATGGTTTCACCCGTATGCTTCGGGCGCGGTGTGGGCAAGGACGTGCTTTGAATAATCGGCAGGGTTGTCATGAAAACTCTCGACGAATGTAAGTGAGTCGTCTGATTAGATAGACGGCAACTTGTTCTGTGGCGAGAGATGTAGTTAAGGTCCCTGTGCGTATGTTTGAAGTGTTACAAAGCATTAGAAGAGCCACTAACAAGTTACCCTGCATAACTTGCGCCCCCCCCATTATGTTGGGAGGGGTTATGCTCGAATCATCTCCCTGACCTTCGCCGTCAATAGATCGAACGTGAACGGCTTGGTGATCAACTGCATGCCAGGGTCCAGGAACCCGCCGCGTACCGCCGCATGTTCAGCATACCCCGTGATGAACAACACCTTGAGATCCGGTCGAAGCTGCCGGCCGATTTCGGCCATCTGCCGGCCATTCATACCTGGCAGGCCGACGTCACTGATCAGAAGATCGATGCGTTGGTCCGATTCAATGATCGGTAATGCCGTATTGGCATCCCCGGCCTCAACAAAGCCATAACCCAACTCCTTGAGTACTGCGCAGACCAGCACGCGTACGGCGGGGTCGTCTTCGACGATCAGCACGGTCTCCCCCGAATTGGCCAATGGCAGCAGCGCAGGGTTGAGCGGGGCCGCCAGCACGGTTTCACCCAGAAAACGCGGCAGGAACAAGCTGACGGTCGTCCCCAGGCCCACTTCGCTGTGCAGGGTCACGTGGCCGCGGGACTGACGGGCGAACCCGTAGATCATCGACAAACCAAGGCCCGTGCCCTGGCCGATCGGCTTGGTGGTAAAGAACGGGTCGAACACACGGCCAATCACGCTTTCGGGAATGCCGCAGCCGTTATCGCTGATGCTCAACTCAACGTAGTCGCCTGGGGGCAGGGTGCCAAAGGCGGCGGTAAACACGCTGTCCAGATGCCGATTGGTGGTTTCCACCACCAATTTGCCGCCATTGGGCATGGCATCGCGGGCGTTGAGTACCAGGTTGAGCAGGGCGCTTTCCAGTTGATTGGGGTCGGCTTCGGCCGTCCACAGCTGGTCCGTGAGGTGCATCTCAAGGGTGATGCTTTCATTGATGCTGCGTTGCAGCAGTTCGCCCATTGAGCTGACCAGCTCGTTGATATTGACCGGCTTGGAATCCAGCGACTGGCGGCGGGAAAACGCCAGCAACCGGTGGGTCAACCCGGCTGCGCGGTTGGCCGAGGTGACGCCCAGGTCGATCAGGCTGTCGAGGTCGTCCAATTTGCCACGGGACACGCGCCTTCGCAGCAGCTCCAGGCTGCCGATGATCCCGGTGAGCATATTGTTGAAGTCATGGGCGATGCCGCCGGTCAATTGGCCGACGGCTTCCATTTTCTGTGATTGGCGCAGGGCCTCTTCGTTGTGACGCAGTTGGGCCGTGCGCTCCTCGACTTGCTGTTCGAGGGTTTCCAGGGTGCGTTGCAGGCGCAGCTCGCTTTTGCTCAAGTCGATCAGGCGGTCACGCGCCTCATACTGCCGGCGACGGCCGCGCAGGGCAGTGCTGACCAGGCTGATCAGCGTCACGGGGTGGAAGGGCCGCTCCAGGAAGGTGACGTTGCCGAGCAAGCCGCTGAACTGGGAGGAGCCATTCTGCTCGCTGCCGCCATGGTGGGTCATCAGCACGATGGGCATGTCCGACCAGGCCGGCTGCTGGTGCAAGTACTCCAGCAGGGGCTCAAGGTCGACACCGCGCAATGCTTCGGCGGCGATGATCAGCAGGCCTGCACCCTGTTCCAGCGCGTCGCACAGCATTGGCAGGTGGGTCGCGACGATGCCGGTGTAACCGGCCTCGTTGAGCATCATCAGCGCCAGCGAGCTATCGCGCCCTACGGGCGCCAGGATAATCGCGCGCTCGGAGACGCCAGGTAGAGTGGGCACTATCCCTCATCCTTGAGCAGAGGGGAGCCGGCACCCATGTAGGTCGGGATGCCGCGCAGTACGCCCTGGAAGTTGTCCAGAGGCTCGCCAACGGTAAGGCCACGGCTGCCGATGCGGTATTCACGAATGGTTGATTCGTGGGCGCCGGTACGCTTCTTGATGATCGAAATTGCGCGGCGGACTTTGCCCAGGGCTTCGAAGTAACGCAGCAGAATCACCGTGTCGGCCAGGTAGGTGATGTCGACCGGCGCTTGCATATCGCCGACCAGCCCGTGTTGGGCGACGGTCATGAAGGTGGCCGCGCCTCTACGGTTGAGGTACAGCAGCAGTTCGTGCATGTGCAGGATCAGCGCGTTTTCCTCCGGCATTGCTGCCTGGTACCCGTTGATGCTGTCGATCACCACGGTCTTGATGCCTGCTTCGTCGACGGCGCGGCGCACCCGGTGGGAGAACTCGCCGGGGGACAGCTCGGCAGCGTCCACTTGTTCGATCATCAGGTTGCCGGTGGCCTGCAGCGCTTCGAGGTCGATGCCCATGTTTTTCATGCGCTCGAACAGCAGCCCCAGCTCTTCGTCGAAAATAAACAGCGCAGCCTTCTCGCCCCGTGACACGGCGGCGGCGGCAAAGATCATCGAGATCAGCGATTTACCAGTACCGGCTGGGCCGAGGATCAGGCTGCTGGAGCCGGTTTCGATGCCACCACCCAACAATGAGTCCATCTCGCTGATGCCACTGGTGAGCGTCTGGCGGTTGTAGCCACCGCGGTGTTCGGCCGCCACCAGGCGAGGGAACACGTGCACGCCGTCCTGCATGATGGTGAAGTCGTGGAAACCGCCGCGATACTTCTGACCACGGTATTTCACTACCCGCACTCGGCGGCGTTCGGCGCCGTAGTTTGGCGTCAATTCTTCCAGGCGGATCACGCCGTGGGCCACGCTGTGCACGGTTTTATCCAGGGATTCGGTGGTCAGGTCGTCCAGCAGTAATACGGTGGCGTCGTAACGTACGAAGTAGTGCTTGATCGCGAGGATCTGCCGGCGGTAACGCAAAGAGCTCTGCGCCAGCAGGCGGATCTCGGAGAGGCTGTCGACGACCACACGGGTGGGCTTGACCCGCTCCACCACCTCGAAAATCTGCCGAGTGGCTTCGCCCAGTTCAAGGTCAGAGGAATACAGCAGGCTCTGCTGGTGCTCTGCATTGAGCAGGCTTTCCGGTGGGGTCAGCTCGAAGATATGGATGTTGTCGTCCAGGTCCCAGCCGTGGGACTTGGCGCCCTGGCGCAGTTCGTGCTCCGTCTCCGACAAGGTGATGTACAAGGATCGCTCGCCGTTTTTCGCCCCGGCCTGGAGGAAATGCAGCGCCACGGTAGTTTTACCAGTGCCGGGTTCGCCTTCCAGCAGGAACAAGTGGCTGCGCGATAGACCTCCGGAAAGAATGTCATCAAGACCTTCGATGCCGATGGCCGCCTTTTCAGTGAACAGCTCTTTGGATGTAGACAAGAAGTGCCCTCGGGTCACGTACAAGTAGAAGGGCATGTCCGTTGCGACACGCCATGTTTACTTGACCGTGGCACTTTGCAACCGTTCCACATTTGCTTCAATTTGTAAGCTCAGGACGGCTCTACAGACCTTGTTGCAACGCTGGATCATCCGGGTTTTGTTGCTCAAGCTGAGCCAACAGCACCTGGACATTCTGCAACTGCCCGCTCTCTTTCCAGTAGTTGACCAGCAACACTCGCGCCTTGCGATTGGAAGGGTGACGCTGGACGATTTCCTCCAATTGGCGTTGCGCTGCTTCCAGTTCCTGCTGGTCGTGCAGGGTGGTGGCCAGGTCGTAGCGGTAATCCTGATTGTCCGGCTCCAGCTCCACTGCCTTGGACAGGCCGAGCAGCGCATAAGGCCGCTCGCCGTGGTGCAGCAGCCACATGCCGAGGGCGTGTTGCAGGTAGGCGGATTCGGGGTGCGCCGCCAACTGTCGGGCCAGTAATTGGCGGGATTCGTCAGTCTTGCCTTGTTTATCCAACAGCTCGATCTGCGCAACCACGGCTTGCAGGTTGTCCGGCTGCAAACGCATCGCCTGCTCCAGGGCATGTTGCGCCTCAGGCAGCAGGGCGCTGTGGATGTACAGGCGTGCCAGCTGAATCCAGCCCTCGGCGGTTTCGGGCTGAGTCTTGAGGTGCTTTACGAATTCATCCAGTACCTGTTGCAACGGCCCGAAGTACAGGCCAAGGGTGTCCGGCGACAGGCCGAGCAAGGCATTGGCGGCGGCAAAGCGCACGCTTTGTTCGGGGTCATCCAGCGCCGGGCCGAGCAACAGGGTGCGCTGGCCTGTGGGAACCAGGCCGACAATGCTGTGGATCGCCGCTTCGCGGACCACGGGCGAGTCATTGCCCAGGTCCTTATCCGCCAGCTTCAGGGCCTGGGGGCTCGGGTAGTTGTGCAGTTCGGCATGCAGCGCAGCGCGGCGCTCATCAGTCAGGTCCGGGCGGCCCAATTGCTGATACAGCACGCGGGCGGCGCCCGGTTCGCCGTTACGCGCCTGCTTCAGGGCCTTGGAATAACCATGGGCAATGGCAGGCGCCACCGCCACTGGGGCGGAGCGCGAGAAATACCAAGTGATCAGCACAATGAACAACAGGGCGCACAGGCCGACGATGGCGTAACGGCGTGACTTTGGCATGCAGGCGTCCGAAAGCTTGAGCAGCTATTACAAAGGCCGTCAGCTTCGGTCAGACCAGGGCAGGTGTCAAACCGGCTTCAGGTCAGTTGGGTGGCGCAGGCCATCAAGTTAGAAGCTGGCGGGGAGGGCGTCCAATCGCTTGGGCCAACGGCCTGAATGGTGCGGTCTATGATCAATGCACTCTTGGCCAAACCAGTCAGCCATGTTGAAGGCTTTGACCATTGCCGCTGTGCAGCGCGCAAGGGACTATTTGGTCAATACGCTCGCTACTTGGTCCATCGTTCAAGGAAACAATGATGCAGATTGAAAACAAGGTTTTTCTGGTCAGCGGCGGCGCCTCAGGCCTTGGCGCGGCCACCGCTGAGATGCTCGTCGCCGCTGGCGCCAAGGTGATGCTGGTGGACCTGAACGCCGAGGCCGTGGCGGCCAAGGCCCTGCAGTTGGGTGATAACGCTCGCAGCAGCGTGGCCGATATCAGCCAGGAAGCGGCTGCCGAAGCAGCCGTGCAGGCCACCGTCGCGGCGTTTGGCGGTTTGCACGGGCTGGTCAACTGCGCTGGTGTGGTGCGCGGCGAAAAAATCCTCGGCAAGAACGGCCCTCACGGTCTGGCGAGCTTCGCCCAGGTGATCAACGTCAACCTGATCGGCAGCTTCAACCTGTTGCGCCTGGCCGCCGCCGCCATTGCCGAGACCGAAGCGAATGCCGACGGTGAACGCGGCGTCATCATCAACACCGCTTCCGTCGCTGCGTTTGACGGGCAAATCGGTCAAGCCGCGTATGCGGCGTCCAAGGGCGCAATCGCCAGCCTCACACTGCCCGCCGCACGTGAGTTGGCGCGTTTCGGCATTCGCGTAATGACCATCGCCCCCGGCATCTTCGAAACCCCGATGATGGCCGGCATGACCCCCGAAGTACGCGACTCCCTTGCCGCCGGCGTGCCATTTCCGCCACGCCTGGGCAAGCCTGCCGAATACGCCGCACTGGTGCGGCACATCATTGAAAACAGCATGCTCAATGGCGAGGTGATCCGCCTCGACGGTGCCTTGCGCATGGCTGCCAAGTAAGGAGTGCTTCATGACTGATCCCATCGTGATTGTCAGCGCCGTACGCACGCCCATGGGCGGGTTCCAGGGCGACCTCAAGGGCTTGACCGCACCTCAGCTCGGCGCGGCCGCGATTCGTGCGGCGGTCGAGCGTGCCGGTATCGCCACCGACGCCGTGGATGAAGTGCTGTTTGGCTGCGTACTCCCCGCTGGCCTGGGCCAGGCGCCGGCGCGGCAAGCGGCGTTGGGCGCCGGGTTGGATAAGTCCACCCGCTGCACCACCCTTAACAAGATGTGCGGCTCGGGCATGGAAGCGACGATCCTGGCCCATGATTCACTGCTGGCCGGCAGCGTCGATGTGGTGATTGCCGGCGGTATGGAGAGCATGTCGAACGCGCCGTATCTGCTCGACCGCGCCCGCAGCGGCTACCGCATGGGCCACGGCCGCGTCCTGGACCATATGTTTCTCGATGGCCTGGAAGACGCCTACGACAAGGGCCGCCTGATGGGCACCTTCGCCGAAGATTGCGCGCTGCATAACGGCTTTACCCGCGAAGCGCAGGACGCTTTCGCCATTGCGTCGCTGGCCCGCGCCCAGGAAGCGATCACCCACGGCAACTTCGCGGCCGAGATCGTGCCGGTGCAGGTCACTGTCGGCAAAGAACAAAAAACCATCCTGCACGACGAACAACCGCCCAAGGCCAGGCTGGACAAGATCGCCAGCCTCAAACCCGCCTTCCGTGAAGGCGGCACGGTGACAGCGGCGAACTCCAGCTCGATTTCCGACGGCGCCGCGGCGCTGTTACTGATGCGCGAGTCCCAAGCGCACCAGCGTGGGCTCAAGCCGTTGGCGATCATCCACGGGCATGCCGCCTTCGCCGATGAGCCGGGGCTGTTTCCGGTAGCGCCGGTGGGCGCGATTCGCAAGCTGATGAGCAAGACCGGCTGGAGCCTGGATGACGTGGATCTGTTCGAGATCAACGAAGCCTTCGCGGTGGTGAGCCTGGTGACCATGAGCAAGCTGCAAATCCCCCACGCCAAGGTCAATATCCACGGTGGCGCGTGCGCGCTGGGCCATCCGATCGGCGCCTCCGGCGCGCGCATCCTGGTGACCTTGCTCTCGGCCCTGCGCCAAAAGGGCCTCAAGCGAGGCGTTGCCGCAATCTGTATCGGCGGTGGTGAAGCCACGGCCATGGCCGTTGAATGCCTGTATTAAGGACTGCCCCCCATGCTGCCCAATGACGAACAACTGCAAATCAGCGACGCGGCCCGGCAATTTGCCCAGGAACGCCTCAAACCCTTCGCCGCCGAGTGGGACCGCGAGCACCGTTTTCCCAAGGAGGCCATCGGCGAAATGGCCGAACTGGGCTTTTTCGGCATGCTGGTGCCGGAACAGTGGGGCGGTTGCGACACTGGCTACCTGGCCTACGCCATGGCGCTGGAAGAAATCGCCGCCGGTGACGGTGCCTGTTCCACCATCATGAGCGTGCATAACTCGGTGGGTTGCGTGCCGATCCTCAAGTTCGGCAACGACCAGCAAAAAGCCCAGTTCCTCACGCCGCTGGCCAGCGGCGCCATGCTGGGAGCCTTTGCCCTGACCGAACCCCAGGCCGGCTCTGACGCCAGCAGCCTGAAAACCCGCGCCCGCCTGGACGGCGATCACTACGTGTTGAATGGCTGTAAACAGTTCATCACCTCCGGGCAAAACGCCGGGGTGGTGATTGTGTTTGCCGTCACTGACCCCGCAGCGGGCAAACGCGGGATCAGCGCGTTCATCGTGCCCACCGATTCGCCGGGCTACAGCGTGGCGCGGGTCGAGGACAAGCTGGGGCAGCATGCGTCGGACACCTGCCAGATCCTGTTTGAAGACCTGAAGGTTCCGGTGGCCAACCGTTTGGGCGAGGAGGGCGAAGGCTACAAGATCGCCCTGGCCAACCTTGAAGGCGGCCGCGTGGGCATCGCCTCGCAATCGGTGGGCATGGCCCGCGCCGCATTTGAAGCGGCCCGGGACTACGCCCGCGAGCGCGAAAGTTTCGGCAAGCCACTGATCGAACACCAGGCCGTTGCCTTCCGCCTGGCCGACATGGCCACGCAAATTGCCGTGGCCCGGCAAATGGTGCATTACGCCGCCGCCCTGCGCGACAGCGGCAAGCCAGCGCTGGTGGAAGCGTCCATGGCCAAGCTGTTCGCCTCGGAAATGGCCGAGAAAGTCTGTTCGGCTGCCTTGCAAACCCTGGGCGGTTACGGTTACCTGAGCGACTTTCCCCTGGAGCGGATCTACCGCGATGTGCGGGTCTGCCAGATTTACGAAGGCACCAGCGATATCCAACGCATGGTCATCTCACGCAATCTCTAAGGAGCCGATACATGAGTTACGAAACCATTTTGCTCGACGTCCAGGGCCGCGTCGGACTGATTACCTTGAACCGTCCGCAAGCCCTGAACGCGCTGAATGCGCAACTGGTCAGTGAGTTGAACCAGGCGTTGGATGGCCTGGAAGCCGATCCGCAAATCGGCTGCATCGTGCTGACCGGTTCCAAGAAAGCCTTTGCGGCCGGCGCCGACATCAAGGAAATGGCCGAGCTGACCTACCCGCAGATCTACCTCGATGACCTGTTCAGCGACAGCGACCGCGTGGCCAACCGCCGCAAACCGATCATTGCCGCCGTGAACGGCTTTGCCTTGGGCGGCGGTTGCGAACTGGCGCTGATGTGTGACTTCATCCTGGCGGGCGACGGCGCCAAGTTCGGTCAGCCGGAAATCAACCTCGGCGTCCTGCCGGGCATGGGCGGCACCCAACGCCTGACCCGGGCCGTGGGCAAGGCCAAGGCTATGGAAATGTGCCTGACCGGGCGCTTTATCGATGCGGTGGAAGCAGAACGTTGCGGCATTGTTGCACGCATCGTGCCGGCCGATGAGCTGTTGGATGAAGCCCTGAAAGTCGCCACCCTAATCGCCGGCAAGTCAGTGCCGATCAGCATGATGGTCAAGGAAAGCGTCAACCGTGCGTTTGAAGTGAGCCTGTCCGAAGGCGTGCGCTTTGAGCGTCGGGTGTTCCATGCGGCCTTCGCGACGCTGGATCAAAAGGAAGGCATGGCGGCGTTTGTGGCCAAGCGTGCGCCGGAGTTCAAAGACAAATAAGCGTGTGGGGGCGGACGTATTGACACCCTGCGATCTGCGGGGCGCCAACGCAGCCTCGCTTGCGCTCGACAGCTGCTCGCCCGGTGAGAGCAGAGGACTCTCAAAGGCTTATACATAACTCTGTGGTGAGCGGGCTTGTCCCGCGCTGGGCTGCGCAGCAGCCCCAAAACCAGGCAACTTGGTTTTTCTGAAAAAATGCGGTGGCTTTGATGGGGCTGCTTCGCAGCCCAGCGCGGGACAAGCCCGCTCACCACAACAGCCCAGTTGCCATAGATTCAGCATCCACGGGAAGTTATGTAGATACCTATGCCGGTGAGGGTGCGTGAGTCGGTCAGAGCTGGTAGTGCTTGAGCTCCCTGGCAATCACCATCCGCTGAATCTCGCTGGTCCCTTCGTAAATCTGCGTGATCCGCGCATCCCGGTAGTAACGCTCCACAGGGTAATCCTCCAGGTAACCGTACCCGCCATGTATCTGCATGGCTGACGAGCAGACCTTCTCCGCCATTTCCGAGGCAAACAGCTTGGCTTGTGACGCTTCCGACAGGCACGGCTTGCCGGCACTGCGCAGGCGGGCGGCGTGCAGGATCAGCAGGCGGGCGGCGTTGAGGCGGGTTTGCATGTCCGCCAGCAGGTTGGCCACGCTCTGATGTTCAATGATCGGCTTGTCGAACTGCACCCGGTCTCGGGCGTAGGCCAGCGCCGCTTCAAACGCCGCGCGGGCGATACCCAGGGCCTGGGCGGCGATACCGATGCGTCCACCTTCCAGATTCGACAGCGCTATCGCCAGGCCTTTACCGCGTTCGCCCAGCAGGTTGGCTTCCGGGATCGTGCACTGGTTGAGGGTCACCGCGCAGGTGTCAGACGCACGAATACCCATCTTGTGTTCGGTACGGTCCACCACAAAACCCTGGGTGTCGGTGGGCACCAGGAAGGCGGAGATGCCTTTCTTGCCCAGGCTCGGGTCGGTCACGGCAAAGACGATGGCCAGCTTGGCGCGTTTGCCGTTGCTGACGAATTGCTTGGCGCCGTTGATCACCCACTGGCCTTCACGCAGCTCAGCGCGGGTGCGCAGGTTATGGGCTTCGGAACCGGCCTGGGGTTCGGTCAGGCAGAAGCAACCAATCGCCTGGCCACTGGCAAGCTGGGCCAGCCAGGTTTCCTTCTGCGCAGTTGTGCCGTAGTTGAGGATCGGCCCGCAACCTACTGAATTGTGGATACTCATCAGCGCGCCGGTGGCGCCATCGCCGGCGGAAATCTCTTCGACTGCCAAGGCATAGGCCACGTAGTCGACGTAGGTGCCGCCCCATTCTTCCGGGACCACCATGCCCAACAGGCCCAGTTCGCCCATCTTGGCGACCAGGTTGTCGTCGATCCAACCGGCTTTTTCCCAGGCATGGGCATACGGGGCGATTTCACCCCGCGCAAAGTCGCGCGCCATGTCGCGAATCATCACTTGTTCTTCTGTGTATTCAATGTCTTGCATGATTTATCTCGCAACCTGCTCGAACTGTTGGAAGAAGCTTTCGACATGGGCCGCCGCCAACCCATGCAGGGTGGGCGGGTTCCAGCGTGGGGTCTTGTCCTTGTCGATGATCAGGGCACGCACGCCTTCGATCAGGTCGCCGCGCTCGAACCATTGACGGTCCAGGTGCAACTCAAGGGCAAAACATTGTTCCAGCGTCAGCCGGCGGCCCTTGCGCAGCATTTGCAAGGTGACGGCCATGGCCAGGGGGGACCGGGTCTGCATCAGGTGGGCGGTGTTGAGCGCCCACTCATGGCTGTCGGCAACAGTGACGGCTTGTAATTGCTCGACCATGCTGGGTACATCCGGCAAGCCGAAGAAGTGGTCTATCGCCGGGCGCAAGGCCGCCAGCGGCGCATCGGGCAGTTGCTGCACCGCAAGCTTTGCCAGCAGGCCTTGCAAGTCTTTGAGGGGGGAGTCGTGCCAGCGCAGGTGGTCAAGTTTCTGGTCCAGTTCGTCCAGCTTCGCGCTGTCGAGGTACCAGTCGGCCAAGCCGCAATACAGCGCATCGGCAGCACGGATCTGCACGCCGGTAACGCCGAGGTAGATCCCCAGTTCGCCCGGAATGCGCGGCAGAAAATAGCTGCCGCCCACGTCGGGGAAATAACCGATGGCCACTTCCGGCATGCCCAGCCGGCTGCGCTCGGTGACCACACGCAAATCCGCACCTTGCACCAGGCCCATGCCGCCGCCCAGGACAAAGCCGTCCATCAGGGCGAGTACGGGCTTGCGGTAATGGTGGATCGCGAGGTCGAGGGCGTATTCCTCGACGAAGAACTCTTCGTGCAGGGTGTCGCCGTTCTTGAAGCTGTCGTACAGCGAGCGAATATCGCCACCCGCACAGAAGGCCTTGTCGCCAGCGCCGCGCAGGACCACGGCGTACACCGAAGGGTCGTCTGACCAGGCCTGCAGTTGCCGGGTCAGGCTGCGAACCATGTCCAGGGTTATGGCGTTTAAACCGGCGGGGCGGTTGAGGGTGAGGTGGCCGATATGGTTGCGGACGTCGGCGAGTACCTCTTCCTGAGGTGTGTCGGCACGGCTTGCTTCGGATGAAACCTGAGCAGTCATCTCTAACTCCCTGCTTTTATTGTTCTTTATCAAGATGTTCGCGGACGAACCTTCTCGCGATCCTACCAGCGCAAATTTGCGCAGTACAACCCGGAATCATGCAGGTGGTTGTTGCATTTATGCAGGGTGGCTGTGGCCTCGGTCAGGGCGTGCGATTGGCCAGCACTTCGCCGATGCTGCGACGGCGCGCGTGGGTTTCGGCCGCGTGAATCAGTTGCTCAAGCTCTGCAGGTGCCACATCGTAGAACTGTTCCATTTCGGCGAGGGCCAGCTTCAAGTCGACGGCGGTCACGGCAGGGTCCGGAGCCGCATTGGCGTTATTCAAAACGATTGACGGTGACTCGACAGCGCCCTTGGGATAGCGCGTGCGCGTGGCATTGTTATAGGCCAGGGCACAGGCCAACAGCGCGCCGGCGCCGAGCAGCACGGCGCCCAACTCATGCCAGCCCAGCGCCGCAGAGGCCGGGTCGGCCAGCACCAGCGTCATGGCCAGGCCACCGCCGGGTGGGTGCAGGCAACGCAGCCAGCACATCAATACCACCGACATGCCCGCCGCCAGGCAAGCGCCGCCCAATGTGCGCCCGAGCACGCGCGCAACCAGCAATGCCACAACGGCGGCGCACAGGTAGCTGCCGATGATCGACCAGGGCTGCGCCAGCGCACCGGACGAGACCGCAAACAACAGGACTGCCGAGGCCCCCAGCGGGCCAAGCAGGTGCAGTGCGACCTCCATGCCAAACACCTGGGCACAGAGCCAGACACTGAACAGTGTGCCCAGGGCCATGCCAATGGCAGCACGGCTCCATTCGGAGGGACGGGTATTGATTGCAGCGGGGAACCAGCGAGCGAGCATTGAACAGGAATCCATAAACGGCGGGCAAAAAAAAGGCTTGTCTGGTTGCCCGGAAAAGCCCTCTGAAAGTTCCTGCATTTGGGGGAGGAACCTGCGCAGTGTGCCGTGCCCTATAGCGCAGCGCCAATGCATATTAGTGAGGTTTTAATACAAAAATAATGAACTAGATGCGAATGCACTGGGTATTGGGCTTGCCCAGAACGCGGTTATCGGTGTCTTCATTGAACAGCTGCTTCTGCAGGTTTTCCTGCATGCCAGGTTCACCGGCCAGGGGGCCTTTTAGAGCGACGAGGGCATTGCGCAGCGCCATCAGTCGATCCAGCGGCGGAATCGGCAGGTAGCCGATATGCACTTCATCGCGGACCAATGAGGCAGGGGTATTCAGTAAATGATGATTTGGCACGGCATTGTCCTCTCACGAAGCGAGCCGCAGCAGGCGCTGCGCCTTCTAGCGTCCTTGTAGTTATTCATGGCCAGTGGCGGTAGATACTTAACGCACCTGGCGATCGAGTTTAACGTTGGGGTTCGGACGTAGGAAAGTGATATGACACCAGCCTTTACGTATAGGTGCGTAGGAGGTTTCCGCGTGGCAACTCAAGGCTGCGTGGGTTTGACCAGGTGCAGCAGCACATAGGGATTGCGGTCGAACTCACCGGTCAAGGTCGGCGTGAGAGTGGCAAAGCGCGGATCTTTGAGACCTTCAAAGTCCACCTGACTCATCACCAGCCAGGCCGGGCCTTGCAGGGGCGTCAGGTCGGCCGCCTGTTGGGTGAACAACGGCACCTGGTCGCAGTCAAGGTTGACCATGTATTTAATGGCCTTGGCGTCTTTGCCCAAGCCGTGCAAGACCACGGGGGCGCGCTGTTGCATCACCTGTTGGTGAACCCGCAAGGTAAATGTGCGGGTGTCATAGACACTGCGCTCCAGCGGTTCGACCACCAGAATGTACGTGGACCACACTGCCAACACCGCCGCAATGGCCGGACCCACCGGTCGCAGGCGAGGCACGCACCACGCCGACAGTGCCACTGCCTGCAGGACGCCCAGCACACCTAACATCAGCCCCAGCTGGCTCATCTGTTCCGGGTAGCGTGGGCGGGCGAACAGCAGGCCGGCGATCAACAGCGCGGGCAATAGCGTCCATATAACCAGCATCAGCCCGCGCAACCAGGCAAACAGCCGCCCGTGCGCGGTAGAGAAGGGATACGCCGCAATAATCGCCGCCATGGGCAGCATCGGCAGTACATAGCGCGCCTTCTTCGCCTGGGGAATCGACAGGCCAAGCAACACCAGCAAGCCCGCTGCGGCGCAGTACAGCACCAACTGCACGGCCGGGTCAGGTGTGCGCCGCCCGCTGATTGCTACAGCCAGCAGCACCAATAATGCCAATGGGTAGGCCAACGCGTAATTGCCCAAAGAGCTGGTGAAGTAATACAGCACGCCGCTGGAACCTTCGCTGCCATCCATGCGCCCGAGGAACTGCATGCGGATCACGTCCTGCATGAAGCCCTCACCGCCACTGAGCTTGGCCATCAGCAACAGCAGGCCGACACACGCCACCAACAGCGCCAGGGCCACCAGGCCGAAGCTCACCAGTTGGCGCCATTGCCGATTGATCAGGTAATAGCTGCACAGCACGCCGGTAGGCACCACCAGGCCAATCGGGCCGCGTATCGCAAACCCCACGATCAAGAGCAGGAACAGCCAGTGCAGGCGCTTGTCGGCAGCGAAGTGGTCGTGGGCGTAACCGAGGTAGAACACCGTCAAGGTGATGGCGGCGAGCATCTGGTCCAGGGAAACGGCGCGGGTTTCGCTGATAAACGTGGTGCTCAACAGCAACACCGCAATGCTCAACAGGCCCCAGCGCTGGGAGTAGGGCGCCGTCAGGCGATACACCAGAATGACGATCACTGCCGAGGCCAGCGAAGTCGGCAGCCAGGCGGTGAGGCTGGTGACCTGGCCCAAGGGCAGCGACAACAGCCAGGTCATCAGCGTCGAGGTGGCCAGATAATCGGCATACGGCTGGCCGTAAGTGGTGGGGAAAAAGCCCGGCCCATGGCGCAGCATTTCCTGGGCGAACAGCACGAATCGTGAGTCGAACCCGATAATCGCCTGGTGCCAACTGCCGGCGATAAACAGCAATAACGCCAGCAATCCCAAACCGAGGGATTGGCGGCGGATCGTGGTACTCAGCAAAGGCAGTTGGGCTGTGTTCACGTATCAGGCTTCCACGACCTGCGGCACCCACTGCTGCTGCGGAATCGGCAACTGGCACGAGTCGCCCCGGCCAATCGGGAAATACTGGAAGCCCTTGCGCGACAGGCGTTCGCCGTCGTACAGGTTGCGGCCGTCGAAGATCACCGGGGTTTTCAGGCGCTGGTGGATCAGGTCGAAATCAGGGGCCTTGAACTGCTGCCATTCGGTGCACACGATCAACGCATCGGCGCCCACCAGGGTGGACTCCGGCGTACCCATCAGCATCAGCCGCTCTTCGTCGCCGTAGAGGCGCTGGGTTTCCTGCATCGCTTCCGGGTCGAAGGCGCGTACGTTGGCGCCCGCCGCCCACAGCGCTTCCATCAGCACGCGGCTGGGGGCATCGCGCATGTCGTCGGTGTTGGGCTTGAAGGCCAGGCCCCACAGGGCGAAAGTCTTGCCGCGCAGGTTGCCCTGGAAGAACGCATTGATGCGCTCGAACAGCTTGCTCTTCTGGCGTTGGTTGATGGCTTCCACGGCTTCCAGCAGGTCGCTGGAGCAGTTGGCCTGTTTGGCGCTGTGGATCAAGGCGCGCATGTCCTTGGGAAAGCATGAACCGCCGTAGCCGCAACCGGGGTAGATAAAGTGATAGCCGATGCGCGAGTCGGCACCGATGCCCAGGCGCACGGCTTCGATGTCCGCCCCCAGGTGCTCGGCCAGCTCCGCGATCTGGTTGATAAAGCTGATCTTGGTGGCCAGCATGCAGTTGGCGGCGTACTTGGTGAGTTCGGCGCTGCGCAGGTCCATGAAGATGATGCGGTCATGGTTGCGGTTGAACGGCGCGTACAGGTCGCGCATGACCTCGCGGACTTCTTCGCGCTCGCAGCCGATGATGATGCGGTCCGGGCGGCGGCAGTCAGCAACCGCCGAGCCTTCCTTGAGGAATTCCGGATTGGAGACGATATCGAACTCCAAGTGGCGACCCGCGACGTGCAGGGCTTTTTCGATGTGGGCGCGCAAGGTGTCGCCGGTGCCCACGGGGACGGTGGATTTTTCCACCAGAATGACCGGGGCCACCCGATGACGAGCCACGGCATCACCCACCGACAGCACGTATTTCAAGTCGGCCGAGCCGTCTTCATCCGACGGCGTGCCGACGGCGATAAACAGCACTTCACCGTGTTCGACGGCGAGCTTTTCATCAAAGGTGAAATGCAGGCGCCCGCTTTCCAGGTTCTCCTTGACCATCGCGGCCAGCCCCGGCTCGAAGATGCTCACATGGCCTTGCTGCAGCAGCTTGACCTTGTTTTGATCGACGTCCATGCAGATCACATCATGACCGACTTCGGCTAATACGGTGGCCTGTACCAGGCCGACGTAACCACTACCAAATACACTGATTTTCATGGGGCATTCCTGGGGCTTGTAGCACTGGCACGACGAGAGTTGATGATCAGCACACCGAGGATGACAAGCGCCACCCCCAGGGTTTTTGAAACGGAAAAATGTTCGTTGAACACCGGCAGGCTGGCCGCCAGCAGGTACACCAGCGCGTAGCTGATGCTCAGCAGCGAATAGGCGCGACCCAGTGGAAGGTGCTTGAGTGCGCCGAGCCAGCAGAGCATCGACAACGCATAGGCGCAGATCGCCAGGCTCACCACGCCGAGGGCGCCCGGATCAATGCGGGCCGTGAGCCATTCGTTGGGCAGCGGCAAGCGCGTCATGCTCCAGCGCATCCCCAACTGGGCGGCGCTGACCAGGCCGACGCTGCCCAGGGCCAGGGCGAAGCCTTGAGCCCGGCTCATACCTGGCGCCCCAGCAGCACGACGCCGGCAATCACCAGCAGCACACCCAGCCAGTGACGACGGTCGATGGTTTCATGGAACACAAACCGCGCCACCAGGGTGACCAGCACGAAATTCAGGCTGAGCATGGGGTAGGCGATGCCGACTTCCAGGCGCTGCAACACCAGCAGCCACACCAGCAGCCCCAGGCCGAGGCACACCAGCGCCGCCCACAGCCACGGTGAGCGCAGTTTCAGTGCCCAGCCGTCGGGCTGGTCGCGCCAGCCTTCTACAGCAAATTTCTGTGAAACCTGGCCCATACAGGTGAGCAGGCAGGCCACCAGTAACAACAGCAGGGTGATCACGGCGCCACCTGCGGGAAGATCAGAATCATCAGATTGCCTTGCTCATAGCGCTGACCGTCAGTGGGCAGCAATGCAACTTCGGCAATTTCATCGTCACCTTTAACGCGCATCACCACACCCACCGCACCTTTTTTGCGGGCGTCGCTCATCCACTGCTGGACTTGCCGGGTATCCACCTTGTGATGGGCTGCATCCGGATAAGCGAGGCCGTACTTCACTTCGCCGATTGTGTTGTAGAGCGTCACGTCCGGCCGCTGCAAGCGCCACGACAGCGCCGAGGCCGCACCCAGGTCATTGCTCAGCAACGCGGTGGCCGGCTGCAGCTCCTGCAGGTGATCGATGATGAATTGATCCGGCGTCTTGTTGTAGACCACCGAGTGCGGCAGTGCGGCCGGCAGCAGGGCAACCATCAGCCAACTGCCCAGCGCCGGTGCCGCCCACAGGTGCAGCGGCCGTGCGGCCTGCAACAGGTTGACGATGATCCAGCTGAACAGAAAGGCAAACACCAGCACCAGGCTGAGGGTTTCCTCGCCGTGTGCGTACACCGGCTTTTTCAGTTGAACCCACGTCAGCGCCAGTAATACCGCGACGCCAATCAGCAGGTTCAGCCAACCGTTGATCCGCAGCACACGGCCACGGCCGGCAGCGAGTTTGTCCGCCAGGGTCGAGCCCATCAGCAGGGCCAGGGGCAGCAGGCACGGCATGATGTAGGACGGCAGCTTGCCTTTGGCCAGGCTGAAGAACGCCAAAGGCATCAGCAGCCACAGCAGCACGAAGCCGATTTTTGCACTGCGCTTGTCCTGCCACGCCTGTTTGAGCGTTGACGGCAGCAGGGCCACCCAAGGCAGGCAGAACGCGACCAGCAGCGGCAGGTAATACCAGAACGGCTCGGCGTGCTGGGCATCGTCGCCGGCAAAGCGCTGGATATGCTCGTGCCAGAAGAAGAAATTCCAGTAGTCCGGCTCTTGCAGGTGCACAGCCAGCGCCCAAGGCAGGCTGACCACAATCGCCACCACCACGGCAACCACGCCGAACTTGAGTAACTCGCCAAAGCGTTTCTGCCAGATCGCGTAGGGCAGGGCGATCAACACCGGCAGCAGCCACGCCAGGAAACCCTTGGTCATAAAGCCCATGCCACAGGCAAAGCCCAGCAACGCCCATGAACCCAGGCGGCCATTACGGGTGGTGCTGGCGAAGCAGAACCACAAGGCCACGCCGGTCAGGTTGACCCAGAAGGTGAACTGCGGGTCGAGGTTGGCATAGCCGCCCAACGCCGCGATGCTGACAAAACTCATGTACAGCACGCTGCTGACCAGGCTCTTGTGCGGGTCATTCCACAGCCGACGCGACACCAGGTACACCAGCAGGATGCTCAGGCCGGTACTCAGGGCCGAGGCGAAGCGAACGCCAAACAGGTTCTGCCCGAAGATCGCCTGGCCCAGCGCGATCATCCAATACCCGGCGGCGGGTTTTTCGAAGTAACGAATGCCCATGAAGTGCGGCGACGCCCACTTGCCGGTCAGCAGCATTTCCTGGCTGATCTGCGCGTAGCGGGTTTCATCCGGAATCCATAAGCCATGGGTGGCCAGCGGCAGCAGGTAAAACACGCCGAATGCCAACAGGAGCAGGGGCAAGGCCCAGCGGCGGATCATGCCTGCTGTACTCCCAGCCAACCCTCGCGGCCGCTCAACGCGCCGCGTACCAACTGTTGCTGGGGCAGGGTGGTCACGTCCGCAGGCAACAAATCGCCCAGGGGGGTGAAGTGGATGCCGCGCTGCCCAGCCTGGGCAAGCAACTGGCGAAAGTCATTGGCCATCAGAATCCCTTCTACTTCTGCGTGGATTGTGTAGACGTTGAGCTTCGACTCGGCAAACCGGTCGAGGATGAAGCCATTGAAGTCTTTGGCAGCCACCACCGGCCCGACGACTTCGTCGAAGGTCGGCAGGTCCACCGGAATTTGTGGGGTGCCCGCGCTGCCATCGGCCAAGGTCGGTCGAAACAGGCTGGTACCCCGGCAATCGCTGTTATAGCGAAAGTTGAAACCTTGCTTGGCTTGCACCACGCGCTCATCGGCACGCCAACCGGCGGCCGCCGAGCAATCGACGCGTTCACCCAGAATGTCGCTCAGGGTGTCGACGCCACGCCGGATCTGCTCGACCAACTGTGCCTCGCTCCAACGCCCGGTATTGGCCTGCCAGCCGTGGTGATCCCAGGCGTGCAGGCCGACTTCATGCCCGGCGGCCTTGGCCTGGCGCATCAGGTGCCCCAGGTCACGGCCAATCGGCTTGCCTGGCCAGGCGGTGCCGGCCAGCAGAATATCCAGGCCATACAGGCCAACGGCGTTGGAACGCAGCATCTTCCACAGGAATTGCGGGCGGATCAGGCGCCACAAATGGCGCCCCATGTTGTCCGGCCCGACACTGAAGAAGAACGTCGCCTTGACCCCGGCTTCATCCAGGGTTTCGAGCAGCTGCGGCACACCTTCACGGGTGCCACGGTAGGTGTCGACGTCAATGCGCAAGCCAGCCTTCATTACTTTTTGTCCGCGATTTCGAGCATGGCTTCACGCAGGAAGAAATCCAGGGTGTTGCCGATGGTTTCGCTCATTTCCACGGTCGGCTCCCAGTTCAGCAGGCGCTTGGCGTTTTCGATGCTTGGCTTGCGGTGTGCCACGTCCTGGTAACCGGTGCCGTAGAACGCCTTGCTCTCGACGTCGCGGAAACCGGCGAACGGCGGGAAGTTGCCGCGCAGCGGGTGAGCTTCGAACTGACGCAGCAGCTCTTCGCCCAACTGGCGGATGCTGGCTTCGTTTTCCGGGTTGCCGATGTTGATGATCTGGCCGTTGCACGCATCGTTGTCGTTATCAATGATGCGGGCCAGGGCTTCGATGCCGTCGGCGATGTCAGTGAAGCAGCGCTTCTGCTCGCCGCCGTCGAACAGACGGATCGGCGTGCCTTCCACCAGGTTCAGGATCAGTTGGGTGATTGCACGGGAGCTGCCGATACGCGCCGAATCCAGGCGGTCGAGGCGCGGGCCCATCCAGTTGAACGGACGGAACAGCGTGAAGTTCAGGCCCTTGGCGCCGTAGGCCCAGATCACGCGGTCCAGCAGTTGCTTGGAGACCGAGTAGATCCAGCGCTGTTTGTTGACCGGGCCGACCACCAGGTTGGAGGTGTCTTCATCGAAGTACTGGTCCTGGCACATGCCATAGACTTCGGAGGTCGACGGGAAGATCACGCGCTTGTTGTACTTGACGCAGTAGCGCACCAGCTTGAGGTTTTCTTCGAAATCCAGCTCGAACACGCGCAGCGGGTTGCGGGTGTATTCGATCGGCGTGGCGATGGCCACCAGCGGCAGGACCACGTCGCACTTCTTGATGTGGTACTCGATCCACTCGGTGTGGATGCTGATGTCGCCTTCCACGTAGTGGAAGTTGGGGTGGCTGCGCAGGCGCTCGATGGCGTCGGAGCCGATGTCCAGGCCGTAGACTTCGTAACGGTCGTCACGCAGCAGGCGCTCGGACAGGTGATTACCGATAAAGCCGTTGACGCCCAGGATCAGTACGCGGGTGCGGCGCGGCGTGCGGCCGGACTCGGCGCCGCGCAGCACGGAGCCGTCCACCAGGCCCAGTTCATTGGCCAGTGAAGGGCCGGCCAGGTACAGGCCGTTGTCGTTGCGCTGGCCAAACTTGACCACCAGGGAGTCTTCACCGCAAGCGATGCGCAGCGGGTTGACACTGATCACACGGCCCGGCGCCAGGCCTTCGTTGCCCTTGACCACCTCGGCTTGCCACACGATCAGCTTGTGCTCGCCCACGGCACAGAAGGCGCCCGGATACGGTTGGGTCACGGCGCGAACCAGGTTGAACAGGGTTTCGGCCGGTTGTTTCCAATCCAGCTTGCCGTCTGCCGCGGTGCGGCGTCCGAAGTAAGTGGCTTGGCTTTCATCCTGTGCGGTTTCGCTCAGCTTGCCTTGGGCCAGTTGCGGCAAAGCATCGCGCAGCAGGTTGCTGGCTGCTTCACGCAGCTTGGCGTGCAGAGTGAGGCCGGTGTCGCTGCGGTCAATGGTGACTTTCTGTTGGGCGAGGATCGCGCCGGCATCGGCACGCTTGACCATGCGGTGCAGGGTCACGCCAGTTTCGGTCTCGCCGTTGACCAGTACCCAGTTGGCCGGAGCACGACCACGGTATTTGGGCAGCAGCGAGCCGTGCAGGTTGAACGCGCCTTTGCTGGCGGTGGCAAGCAAAGGCTCGCTCAGCAGGTTGCGGTAGTAGAAGGAGAAGATGTAGTCCGGGTTCAGCTTGGCGATGCGCTCAATCCACAAGGGATGGTTGGCGTCTTCCGGGGCATGTACCGGGATGCCATTGCGGGCGCAGAGTTGGGCGACGGAGCCGTAGAAGTTGTTTTCCTTGGGGTCGTCGGCATGGGTAAACACGGCAGCAATTTCGTAGCCGGTATTGAGCAGCGCTTCAATGCCTGCACACCCAATATCGTGGTACGCGAATACAACAGCTTTTGAACTCATGACTGGACCTGATCGGCAGAAGTGGAAGTATGGGAAGACGCCAGGCCGTCAACGACGACCACGGGAGCCGGTGCTGCCGGTTGGTTGCGCAGCACTTTTTCGATAAAGAAACGCGGGCGGGCGCGCACATCGCTGTACATGCGGCCCAGGTATTCACCCAAGAGGCCCATGCCAATGAACTGGCCGCCGGTGAACACGAACAGCACTGCGAACAGCACGAACAGGCCGTCGCCCGCCCAGTCGGCACCGAAGGCCAGGCGCAGGACGATCAGCGCGAAGGCGAACAGCATGCCCAGGGCCGCCAGGCTGAAGCCGACAATGGACAGCAGGCGCAAAGGGGTGGTGGTCATGCAGGTCAGCAGGTCGAACATCAGGCTGATCAGGCGCATGGCGCTGTATTTGGACTCGCCGTGTTCACGCTCGGCGTGGTGCACCAGGATTTCGGTGGTGTGGCGCGCGAAACCGTTGGCCAGGATCGGGATAAACGTACTGCGCTCGCGGCAGGCGAGCATGGCATCGACGATGGTGCGGCGGTAGGCGCGCAGCATGCAGCCGTAGTCCGTCATGGCCACGCCGGTGGAGCGCTGCACGGCAAGGTTGATCAGGCGTGACGGCCAGCGGCGAAAGGCCGAGTCCTGGCGATTGTTGCGCACGGTGGCCACCACGTCGTAGCCGAGGGCGGCTTGTTCCACCAGGCGCGGGATTTCTTCGGGCGGGTTCTGCAGGTCGGCGTCGAGGGTAATCACCACTTCGCCCCGGCATTGTTCGAAACCAGCCATGATCGCCGCATGCTGGCCGTAGTTGCGGTTGAGGATCACGGCCACTACGTGGCTGCCGTCTTCAGCTGCAGCGTCTTCGAGCAGTTGGGCAGAATTGTCACGGCTACCGTCATCCACCAGGATGATTTCGTATTCGTAGGCCAGTTGCTTGCAGGCTGCGGTGGTGCGACGCAGCAATTCGGGCAGGCTTTCTTCTTCGTTGTAGACCGGGATAACGATCGACACGCAATGAATAGGGTAGGGTTTCAAAGAATCATGACCTCGGGGTAAGTACAACTTGGCGCGTGAAAACAGCAGCAATCATTGGGCGAAAAGGCAGCCCGCTGATAAAAAGGCGGCGCTAAAGATGAAGCATAATCAACAGGTTAGTCGCTAATGCGCGGATTGCCATGAAGTGCTGTGTTTAAGATTAAGCGTAAAAATGTGGAACAGATATGAAAGGCAGATGAAAAACTCGTTTATTTGACAGGCAGACAGCTAGGGTTCAGCTAGTCAACTAAGGTGGGCTGGGGCGATATCGGAACTGTCTGTAAGGCGTTTGGTTCCGGTGTGACACGCACATCCCGGCGTGGCGTTTTATTCAACAATCTTCTCTGCAATACCCGCCAAGTGCCGGTAAAGTAAGCGCTCTCTTGCCAGGGTGATCGGATGAATAGCGTGCAGCTTTTACGCGGCCAGTTGCGGCCGGTATTGATGGGGTTGTTGATGAGCGTGGCGTGTGCCGCGAGCGTACGCGCCGATGAAGGCGTCGCGCTGACCAGCATCGATCAGGTGCCGGAGGGCGTGGAAGTGCGTGGCAAGCAGATCGCCGCCTATACCTGGGACGACCGCCAGGGCAAGAACCTGCTGGTGCTGGCTGAACAGGTCAGCGAGCGGGATGACGACGGCACCCAGTCGGCCTTTGTGTATGCCGCCCAGTACCTGATTGACGGCAACCGGCCCAAGCGCGTGTGGATGCTCTACGACGATGTACAGCATTGTGAGTTCGACGCCTCCCTGCGCTTCGATCAGGGCGCAACCAAGGTCACCGACCTGGCCGGCGATGGCATCACCCAGGCCACTGTGGGCTATTCGCGCACCTGCACCAGCGACGTCAGCCCCAATGAGTTCAAGCTGATCATGCACGTGGGCAAATCGCAGAAGTACCGTTTGCGCGGTGTCGACCGCTACGGCGCCGCGTGGTGGGATGAAGAGGCCGGGGCACTGCGCGGTATGCCGCTGCCCAAGGATTGCAGCATCGCCGGGCAACAAGCGCTGGTCAGCCAGTACAAGGAGCAGGGCACCGAATTGCCATTGCCGGGTTGCTATGGCGATGAGAAGGATTTCGCCAAGGCGCCCGAGGCGTATCTCACGTTCATGCGCCAGCATTGGTTCGCACTGATGCAGAAGCAGGACGCCGAGTGGAGCCAGGCCCAGACCCAGCCCCAGGAACCCACCGAGGATGAAGAAACCGCCCCGTGATTTGGTAAGAGGGGCCGCCCTGCGCTAGACTCGACCCTCGCCAATTCACTAAATACCTCGATTAAACAATGGCTTGTTCGAGGTATTTAATCCAAAGGCTGATCTATTTTGTCTGAGTCTATCCGCAACCCACTGACCCTCTACCTCACCCGTTTGGCACCTTCCAGCCAACTGACCATGCGCTATGTGCTGCAGGACGCTGCCGACCGCCTGGGCTTCGAGGACATCAACCTTGAAGACATCGACTGGCACCTGCTGCAACCTGAACATGTCATCGCCCTGGTGGCGGCCTTGCGCGAAGACGGCTACGCGCCGAATACCTCATCGTTGTACGTCAACGCGGTGCGCGGGGTGATGAATGAAGCCTGGCGCATGAGCCTGATCAGCCAGGAACATTTGTTGAAAATGCGCACGGTCAAACCCGCGCCCGGTACACGGCTGGGCCAAGGCCGCAACCTGCGGCGCACGCTGATCCGCGAAATGATGGAAGTCTGCGCCGCTGACCCTCGACCACAGGGGCTGCGTGATGCAGCGGTGATCGGCATTCTCTACGGCTCTGGGATGCGCAAGTCGGAATCGGTCAACCTTGACCTGTCACAGATCAATTTCGACGAACGCAGTTTGCGGGTAATCGGCAAAGGCAACAAAGAACTGGTCAAGTACGCGCCGGACTGGGCTTTTGCCAAGCTGCAGGCGTGGTTGGCGTTTCGGCGCGAGCAACTGAAAGAGGGTGAGCAGGACGACAGTTTCCTGTTCAATCGCATCCGTCGGGGCAGCCATATCACTCGGGAACGCATCACCAAACATGCGATTTACTACATTGCCCGGCAACGCGGGGAGCAGGTGGGGGTCAAGATCATGCCCCACGATTTTCGCCGTTCGTTCATCACGCGGGTGATCGAGGAACATGACCTGTCGATTGCGCAGAAACTGGCGCATCACACCAATATCCAGACCACCGCCAGCTACGACGTGCGTGACGACAACGAACGCCGTCGAGCCGTAGACCGGTTCGACCTGTAGTGAGCGGGCTTGCCCCGCGCCGGGCCGTGAAGCGGCCCCAAAACCTACCGACGCGGTTCCACTGAACAATCTCGGCAGCTTTAGTGGGGCTGCTTCGCAGCCCGGCGCGGGGCAAGCCCGCTCACCACAGCAAGCTCTCCCTCACCACAAGGATCATGGTCGGCCTTAGAGGATGGGTTTGCCCCCAGTCACCGCATAGCGTGAACCGGAGATGTAGCTGGCTTCATCCGAAGCAAGCAGCACATATATCGGCGCCACTTCCACCGGTTGGCCCGGACGGCCCAGCGGGGTTTCCTCGCCGAAGTGCTTCACATCGTCATCGGTCATGGTCGCCACGATCAACGGCGTCCAGATTGGCCCTGGCGCGACGCTGTTGACACGAATGCCTTTGCTGCCCAGAAGCTGAGCCAGGCCACCCGTGAAGTTGGCAATCGCGCCCTTGGTGGCGGCGTAGGCCAGCAGCGTCGGTTTGGGCATGTCGGAGTTGACCGAGCTGGTGTTGATGATCGAACTGCCGGCCTTCATATGGGGCAGGGCGGCCTTGCAGATGCGAAACATCGCCGTGATGTTGATATCGAAGGTCTTCACCCATTCCTCGTCCTCGATCTCTTCGAGGGTTTCGTGGGTCATCTGGAACGCGGCGTTATTGACCAGCACATCGATGCGGCCGAACTGTTTGACGGTGTTGTCGACCACTGCCTGACACTGGGTTTTCTGCGCAAGGTCGCCGGGCAGCAACAGGCACTGTCGACCGGCTTCTTCCACCCAGCGGGCCGTTTCCTTGGCGTCTTCGTGTTCATCCAGATAGGCGATGGCGACATCGGCACCTTCGCGGGCAAACGCAATGGCAACTGCGCGACCGATGCCGCTGTCGGCCCCCGTAATCAGCGCGATCTTGTTGGCCAGTCGGCCGGAGCCTTTATAGCTTTGCTCGCCACAGTCGGGGTACGGGTCCATTTTCTTCTGAGCGCCGGGGACCGATTGGGCTTGGGGGGCGAAGGGCGGACGTGGATAGTCAGTCATTTCAATCTCCATAGGTTCCTAAGGGTGCTATAGAGTTAGTAATTTCGTGGCCGGCGATAGTTGTGCCGGATCCCGCCCAAGCCCGACGAATGGTTGGCGCCGAGCCCTGCCGCAGGCCATCAGGCGGAGGGTGGGGCGCTCGCCAGGTGGGCGGGCAAACGGCGCAATGTCCAGATAACCGTGAGCATCGCCGCGACCGCGCAGAGCGCAATGCCGATGATCATTGGCGCCGGCGTGTGGTCGGCAAAGACACCGACCAGTGTCATGGACACAGCGCCCGTGATCATCTGAATCGCGCCCAGCAAGGCAGAGGCCGAACCCGCCACGGCGCCGTGATCTTCCAGCGCCAGAACGCCGGCCGCCGGCAACAGCAAGCCAAGGAAGCCGAAGCCGATAAACAACAGGGTCATCATCAAGGCCAGGCTATCCACCCACAACGTGGTGAGCGCCAGCAGGAGCATGACAGCCGCCACCGCGGTGACCGACCCGCGAATCAACGGCACCAGGCCGAAGCGGGCACTCAGGCGTGCGGTCAGTTGGCTCATGGCGAAAAATGACGCTGCATTCAGGGCAAAACACAGGCTGAATTGCGTGGGCGTCAGGCCGAAATACTCGATGTACACAAAGGGTGCGCTGCCGATAAACACAAAGAAGGTAGCCAACCCGAAGCCGCTGACCACCGACAAACCGATAAACACTGGATCACGCAGCAGTGTCCCGTAACTGCTGAAGGCGTTGCCCAGGGTCTTGCCCAGGCGACGCTCGGGCGGGTGCGTTTCGGGCAATTGCACCGCCGTCATGACCATGCACAACAAGGACACCACCGCCAGCACGGCAAACACTTCGCGCCAACTCCAGAGCGCAATCACCACGCTGCCGGCCAGCGGGGCGAGGATTGGCGAGACACTCATCACCAGCATCAGCAACGACATGAGGCGCGCTGCTTCATGACCGGTGTACAGGTCGCGCACGATGGCCCGTGGGATCACCATGCCGGCGCAGGCACCAAACGCTTGCAGCGCCCGAAAACCAATCAGCACTTCGATGGTCGGCGCCAGGGCGCAACCGATACTGCCAATGGCAAAAATCAGCAGGCCGGCATATATCGGTGGTTTACGGCCGAAGACATCGCTGATCGGCCCGTAAAACAGTTGGCACACACCTACAATCACGAAGAACACAGTGAGGCTCATCTGCACGGCGGCGGGCGAAGCGTGCAGGCTGGCACCCAGGGTTGGCAACGCGGGCAGGTAGATGTCGATGGCGAACGGGCCGACGGCGGTGATCAGGCCCAGCAGCAGGGCCAAATGGGCAATACTTCGAGACATGGGCAGTTCCGGGCGGAGCAAGGGACGGCCAGCTTAAGGGATCCGTGCAGATCCGCAAACTTAGGCTTCACTAACCAGCAACTGTTGCCGATAACGTTCATAGCGGTTGGGCTCCCAACCGGCGGTCCAGGTATGGGGATACCCGCATGACGATCAAATTACGCTTGATGCTGTTGATAGCGACCGGAATGCTCACTGCCCTGGTCATGAGCCTGGCCAGTTACCTGGGCAACGCGCGCATGGGCGAGGCGGTGCAGGCCAACGAAGTGAGCATGACGGTGCTGCGCAACCATATGGAAGCCGACATGATGCACGACGCCCTGCGCGCCGACGTGCTGTCGGCCATGCTGGTGGGCTTGGGGAAAAGCACCAGCACCAAGGCCGAGGTCACCAGTTCGCTCAAGGAGCATGCCGAGCACTTTCGCCAGGTACTGGGCGACAACCTCAAGCTGCCGTTGGATGAAGCTCTCAAAGCCAGCCTGGAAAAAATCAAACCCAGCCTGGATACCTACGTCAGTGCCGGTGAGCGCATCGTCGCGCTGGCCTTGGAAAATCCCGAAGCCGCTCGCGCAGAACTGGACAGTTTCAACACCGCGTTCAGCCACTTGGAAGACCAAATGGCGGCCCTGAGTGAACTGATCGAAACCAAGACCCAGCAGACCGGCGAGGGCACGCGTCAAACCATCAGCACCGCCAACTTCACCCTGGGCACGGTGTTGATTGCCAGCCTGTTGCTGTTGTTGGCTCAAGGCCGCTGGGTCATCCTGAGCATCATGGGGCCGCTGCAAACGGCTAGTCGCATCGCGGCGAGTATCGCCAGGGGCAACTTGAGCGAACCGATTGTCGAACCCAAGCGCAAGGATGAAGCCGGCACGCTGATTCTGAGCCTCGCCACTATGCAGCGAGACTTGCGCGGCATGATCGAAGTGGTGCGCAGCAACGCCCACGGCGTCAATGGCATGAGCGAACAATTGAGCCACGGCTGCCATGAAGTCGCCGGCAGCAGCCAGCAACAAAGTGCGGCCGCCAGCACCATGGCGGCAGCAGCCAGTGAAATGACGGCGAGCATCGAAGAAATCACCCGCCACGCCGGCCGCGCCCTGGACATGGCCAACCAGGCTGAAGCCTTGGCCAAGGATGGTGGCCGAGTCATTCACCAAGTGGTCAAGGACATGGATGGCATTGCCCGTTCGGCGCAGCAATCGGCCCAAGTGATCCGTACGCTGGACAAGGAGTCCGAGGCGATTTTCAGCATTATCCAAGTCATCAAAGGCATTGCCGACCAGACCAACCTGTTGGCCCTCAACGCCGCGATTGAAGCGGCGCGTGCAGGTGAACAAGGCCGGGGGTTTGCCGTGGTCGCCGATGAAGTGCGCAGCCTGGCGGGCCGCACCAGTGCCTCGACCCAGGAAATTGCCAGCATGGTCGCACGTATCCAGCAAAACACCCGGGAGGCGGTGACCAGCATGGAGGAGGGCGTCACACAAGTGGACAAAGGCATGGCAGTGACGGCGGAAGTCGAACGGGCAATCCGCGAGATTCTGCAGGCCACGTTGAACACCACAGAGTTGGTGAATGACATTTCGCGCACTATTGGCGAGCAGAGCCTGGCCAGTAATGAGATCTCGCATCAGGTGGAAATGATCGCCGGCATGTCGGAAAACAACAGCCGCGTGATTGGGCAAACGGCGTCGACCACGGATGAACTGTCCAGTCTGGCGGGTAAATTGTCGCAATCGGTAGACCGTTTTCAGCTTTGACGTGGGCAGGGCCGGAACGCTGTTTATATAACTCAACTAAATAGATATTTAGTTGAGTTATATCATTATTGAATAACTGAGGCGGGGTCCGGCTAGGGGGCTTTCTTGGCGACCTCACCGAAAACAACGCGCATATTGACGAAATAACCGACGATTCCCCAGTGCTTGTCGTCGTCACGCACGATCACTTTCTCTTGGACAGCGGTCGTGGCAAACGTCGAGGCGAACTCGATCACTGGGTAATTTCCGGCGGGTGCGTCCGGCATCTGATCGATAAAGCCGATGGCGTTGCTGTTGCGGCGTGCCGGGATCGTTTGCAGTGACCTTGGGGATATTGTTGTTGAAGCTGTTATCGCAGCCACTGAGCAAGCAATGCGAGCGAGAACACCAAGCCTGCAAGCAGCTTCATGCAAAAATCTCCAAGACACTGATCGACATCCGGTGCGACGAGTAAAGATGACACTTGAAGCAGTGCCATCAGGCCGGTGAAAAAGGCTGGCGTGGTGCGTGAATTCTTCAGCCCTACGCCTGGCAGTCAGACACATATAGTTACGCATAATGTATATTATGTTAAATTATGTTTCTATATTGCGTGCTCCACTGATTGACTCACACCACTCTCTGAATCTCAGCCACCACCTGCATCGTTGCCTCTTCGATCGTTCCTTCATTACGGCACAACACCCAGCCATGTTCGGCAGCCGCCTGCTCAAACGCCTGGGTGCTGGCAACATGTTCTTCCAGCGCATGCATGACCGTACTGCTTAACCCGCGTCGTCGTGCTGCCGCTCGCGCCCATGAGATCTCAGGCGCGGTGACGACGCCGACGTGCAGGTCTGGCACTCGCACGTTTCGATCAAGGTTCAACTGAAGAATCTCTGCGAACGGCACGGTCCGGCGAAACGCTGCGTCCGATGGGTACCAACGATCAATCAATATGAGGCTGTCCCGTGGCTGTTTGGGCAGCACGTGCTGAGTGATCCACGCCCGACTCTCAGCAAAACGCTCGCAAACCCTCAGTTCCAATTCCCGACTTGGATGTCTGACGAGTTCGTTGACGAGGGCCATCGTTTGCGCTCGATGTGGGTCACTTTTGCTTTCGCAAAGCCGGATCACCTTCAGGCTGTCTGCCCTCAATACGGTCGTGACGGCCTCCAAAAGCGTAGTTTTGCCAACGCCCTTGGGCCCATCCAGGGTAATAAACAGCTGAGAACTCATTCTTCATACATCAGTTGAAAACCGATGCGCACTCTAGCATCACTCGCGCACGAACCTCGGAATCGCAAGGCCCAGGCTTTCGCGCAACGTCGTGCCTTCATACGCCGTGCGATACACACCTCGCGCCTGTAACAAAGGGATCACTTCCTGGGTAAACCGCGTGAACTGCTGCGGATGCCCTATATAGATGTTGAACCCATCCACAGCCCGTGCTTCGAACCATTCGGCCATTTTCCGTGCGACGGTTTCAGCCGATCCCACAAAAGCGCCCGGACGCAACTGCCGGCCAAACTCCACGGTCTGACGCAACGTGAAGCCTTTTTCCCGTGCATGGTCTGCAATGCGTTTGGCGGCAGTAAAGAAGCTGCTGCGTGCCGCTTCCAGACTTTGCTGTGGAAACGGCGCATCGAGGTCGTACTGGCTGAAATCATGCCAGCCGAAATTGCGCCCAAACTCCTTCAGTGCGAGCTCAAAGCTATGGTCGGTCTGATGATAGTGCTGCTCGATTTCCCGCGCGTGTGCATCGGTGTCGCCGACATAAATCTCGGCGCCCGGCATCACCAGCAATTGCTCCGGGTCGCGCCCCTGTTGCACCGCCCTGCCCTTTATATCCTGATAGAAAGCCTGGCCCTGCTCGATACTCGCAGCATGGGTGAAGATCACATCCGCCGTCGCAGCACCCAGCTCGCGGCCCTGCTGCGAATCACCGGCCTGGAAGATCACCGGTTGGCCTTGCGCTGAACGTTGGATATTCAACGGGCCGACCACCGAAAAGTGTTCGCCCTGGTGGTTCAGGCTATGCAGCTTGCTGGGATCCAAAAACTGCCCGGTCGCCCGGTCGCGCACGAATGCATCCTCCTCGTAGGAGCTCCACAACCCCTGCACTACCTGGACGTGTTCGGCTGCGCGGCCGTAGCGTGTGTCGTAGTCGTAGTGTTCATCCCGGCTGTAATTGCCCGCAGTGCCGGCGTCGCCGCTGGTCACCACGTTCCAACCTGCACGACCTTTGCTGATCAGGTCCAATGAAGCCAGGCGCCGCGCCACGTTGTACGGCGAGTTGTAAGACGTGGTCAGCGTGCCGACGAGGCCGATATGGCGGGTGCTCACGGCGAGCGCCGATAACAGGGTCAGTGGTTCCAGGCGATTGAGGTAATGGGACGGCGAGCCCGGCGTGATGAACTGGCTGTCGACGATGAATATGAGGTCGAACAGCGCCGCTTCGGCCTGACGCGCAATGTCGATATACCAGTCGATGTTGACGCTGGCATCCGCTGGCAGCTGCGGGTCAAGCCACAAGTTGTGGCGACCCGGCCCGCCGCTGCCCATGGTCAGGGCGCCCAGTTTGAGTTGTCGTTTGGTCATTGCAGAGGCTTCCTGTTCACGGCTGTTTATTGGCAACGGCAGGCTGCAAGGACGCCGCGAACGAGTCATCGAACAGGCTGGCGGCCGAGTAAGACTTGACCAAGCCCTGGCCGGTAAAAAAGTCCACGGTCTTTTGCGCCTCAACGGAAGATTGGGCGGTCACGGGCTCTACGGTGGTGCGCGCACGGGCAAACCAGGTGCGGGCGATATCCGCGTCCGCTCGGGTACGTTTGGCCCACGCATCGGCGTAAGCATCGGTGTTGGCCGGCGCTTGGCGAGCCCAGTCACGCGCCTTTTTCAGGCGCTGCAGAAAATCGTTGATGGGCGCCCGTTTGGCGTCCACGGCACTGGCGTTGGCGGCAATGAAACTCTGTGCTGGAATCAAGCCTTCAGCCGTGGCGAGCACCCGCGCACCTTGGCGTTCCTGTTGTGTCACGTAAGGTTCCCAGGTCGCGATGACGTCAACCGAGCCGCCTTCCAGCGCATGGGAGGCGTCCAGCGCGCTGAGGTAGCGCAGCTCCAGCGAGTCGCGGGCCACGCCGGCTTTATCCAGCGCCGTCAGCAGCAGTTGCTGGCTCCAGGAGCCTTTCCAGATCGCCGCACGCTTGCCCTTGAGATCGGCAAGGCTCTTGATGGGCGAATCCTTGCTGACCAGGATGGCCACGCCGTCGAGGCTTTGCCGGCTGACCGCAATCACTTTGATCGGCGCGCCCAATGCGCCCAGAAACAGCACCGGCGCATCCCCCAGCAGGCCTATATCCAGGCTGCCGACATTGAGCGCCTCAGCAACCGGCGACCCGGCGGTAAATTGCTTCCATTCCAGGGTATAGGGCAAATCATCAAGCACCCCCGCCGCTTCCATCACGGCCTGGGCGTTGTAGCTTTGGTCACCAACCACCAGCGTTTGCGCCGTCGCGGTCAGGCTCAGCAAGGCGGCGGCCAACCCGGCCGTCAGTGTTGTCAGGTAACGCACGTTCGTCTCCAGATGCCTTGTCAGGCAGTTCAAGTCGATCCGTGCGTACGGTCTCGGTCGTGTTAACAGGAATAATCTGCGCCATACGATGAGGTGCGCCACGGCAGCTGTAAAATACCCATAACGCATAACGTAATTCTATAATAATGTCTTACGTGCATTTTTAGGTGAGCGTGCTACATCTGTTTCGCGCATACCCCATGCTCAAACGTCATAATCCCCGGCCCGCCTGCATGGTAATCTCGCGCGACCACGAATAGACATAAGTCGTCATATGACGATCAGAGCCAGGAAAGAACATGCCCAAAAAATCTCACTCAGCGCTGCGCCGTAACTTCCGTGAATTGCTTGCCAAGCCGAGCTGCGTTGAAACCGCTTCCGTATTCGACCCCATGTCCGCACGCATCGCGGCAGACCTGGGGTTTGAGGTGGGTATCCTGGGAGGGTCAGTCGCGTCGTTGCAGGTCTTGGCGGCGCCCGATTTTGCGTTGATTACCTTGAGTGAGTTCGTTGAGCAGGCCACGCGCATCGGGCGTGTGGCCCAACTGCCGTTTATTGCAGATGCCGACCACGGCTACGGCAACGCCCTCAACGTGATGCGCACCGTCGAAGAACTAGAGCGCGCCGGCGTGGCCGCATTGACGATTGAAGACACCTTGCTGCCGGCGCAATTCGGGCGTAAATCCACTGACCTGATTTCCATCGAGGAAGGCATCGGCAAAGTCCGCGCCGCCCTGGAAGCCCGTGTCGACCCTGAGCTGTCGATCATTGCCCGGACCAATGCGGGTGTATTGCCCACCGAAGCGGTGATCGAACGCACCCTGGCCTATCAAAAAGCCGGTGCGGATGGGATCTGCATGGTGGGTGTGAGCGACTTCGAACACCTGGAAAAGATCGCAGAAAAGCTCACCGTTCCCTTGATGCTGGTGACTTACGGCAATCCCAAGCTCAACGACGCCCAGCGTCTGGCCAGCCTGGGCGTGCGCGTGGTGGTTGCCGGGCATGGCGCCTATTTCGCGGCGATCAAAGCCACTTACGACAGCTTGCGTGCCCAACGCCAGTTGACCCACAGCACCTCCAACCTCAGCGCGACCGAACTGACGCACACCTACACGCTGCCCGAAAGCTACGTGGCGTGGGCTGAAGAGTTCATGGACGTCAAAGAGTAGGTAGCAGTCCCAACGCGGGCTGTGCGACGATTCGACAAGCCCGCTCACCACAAAAGCTGATCTGCTCCCCGCTATCAGCCAACCCAACCTACGGCAGCCTTGGGAATCACCTCCGACTCATCCAGCTTCGACGCAAACATACTCACCGCCTGCACCGCATCGCTGGTGCTGGTGCGAATCTGCAAGATCACCGAACCTGCCTGGTCCGCCAGTTGAACGCCACGTTGCGCGCCCTCCTGGGTGGCATTCATGCTGGTCACTGCGTCGCGGGTTTCGGAGAGGATCATGCCGATCATCTCGGCGATTTCCGCCGTGGAGCGGCTGGTTCGGCCAGCCAGTTGCCGGACTTCGTCGGCCACTACCGCGAAGCCCCGGCCTTGGTCGCCGGCCCGTGCGGCTTCGATGGCGGCGTTGAGTGCCAGCAGGTTGGTCTGGTCGGCAATGCCACGAATAGTGTTGACGATCGCGGTGATTTGCTCGGAACGATCGCCCAGTTGCCCGACCAGGCGCGCCGAGGAGCCGATGTTTTCAGCAATCCGGCGCATCTCCGTGGCAGTTTCCTGAATGACCTGGGTGCCGTGCTCGGCAAACCGTTCGGTTTCGGACGAGATGTGGTAAGCCCGCGAGGCGCCACGGGAGTCTTCTTCGAACTTCTCCACGCGTTCGGTGATGTCACTCGCGAACTTGACGATCTTGAGCAGCTTGCCGTCGCCGTCGTAGACCGGGTTGTAACTCGCTTCCAGCCACACGACGCGGCCATGTTTGCCAAGGCGTTTGAATTGCCCGGTGAAGAATTCGCCGTTGTTCAAGCGGCGCCAGAAGTCGGCGTACTCGTGGCTGTTGATCAAGGTGGGTTCGCAAAACAGGCGGTGATGTTTGCCTTTGAGCTCAGCCAGCGAATACCCCATGACGTTCTGGAAATTGGCGTTGGCGTCCAGTACCTGGCCGTTCAAGTCGAATTCGATGACAGCCATTGCCCGGTCCAGCGCCGCCAGTTTGCTGCGGGTAGCCGCTTCCTGTTCGACGCTGGCGGTGATGTCCAGCGCGTACTTGACCACTTTCAATACCCGGCCACCCTCATCCAGGACCGGGTTGTAGCTGGCCTCAAGCCAAATGGTCTTGCCTTGGGCGTCCACCCGCCTGAACTTGCCCGACACAAACTTGCCCGCCTTGAGGTCCGCCCAGAACTGGCCGTAGGCCGGGCTGCTGGTGAGCGCCGGCAAGCAAAAATCACGATGGGATTTACCGGCCAGCTGCTCGCGGCTGTAACCCAGCGTCCGCAGAAAGTTGTCGTTAGCGCTTAACACCTTGCCATTGAGGTCAAATTCGACAACGGCCATGGAGCGTTCGAGTGCTGCAATCAGTCCCTTGTATTCGGTGACTTCGGCCGTCCTGGCTGCCAGTTCTGTTTTAAGCGTTGTATTGAACATGACGTGAACCTCAACCGTGTGCAGAAGCTATCTCTAACTCGCTATCGGCGGCTGAATACGCGACTTTACGCGGCGTTGATATTTATTTTCTGGCGTCAAAAAGCTGCTCCCGCGGGTTTGCCCAAGCGGCTGATTTCGGGGACCATGGGCGCCTTTACGAACCGTCCAACGAGAGGCACCCATGGCCAACCACGACCTGTCCTACACCCCCGATCCTGATGCCGATTCCATCTCCTCCGACGTGATCGGTTTCAACGGCATCCTGGTCTCCACCCAGATCCCGACCCGCGCTGACGGCAGCCTGGAGCTGGGCGATATCACCCTGCAATGCGAATGCACCCTGCAAGCCCTGAAAGTCGCGCTGGAAAAGGCCGGCAGCTCCATGGACCGGGTGATGCACCTGACCATCTATCTGACGGATATGGCCGATCGCGCCGCGTTCAACGAGGTCTACAAACGCTTCTTCGCCAAGCCGTGGCCCGTGCGTGCGGCGGTTGGCGTAGCTGCGTTGGCGGTAGAAGGCATGCGCGTGGAAGTGACCGCGATGGCCGCCAAGGCCTGAGTGCGTGCCGGTCAGGCATTTCACAGCTACAATGCGCGCCTCAACCGTGACAAGCCTGACTAAAAAAACTATGTCCATGCCCAAGCATCACCTGGAATTGCTCAGCCCTGCCCGCGATGTCGCCATCGCGCGCGAGGCGATCCTGCATGGCGCTGACGCCATTTACATCGGCGGCCCCAGTTTCGGCGCTCGCCATAACGCCTGTAACGACGTGAGCGATATCGCTCAGTTGGTAGAATTCGCCCACCGTTACCATGCGCGCGTCTTCACCACCATCAACACCATCTTGCATGACAACGAACTGGAACCCGCACGCAAGCTGATCCATCAGCTCTACGATGCCGGTGTCGACGCGTTGATCGTCCAGGACCTGGGCGTAATGGAGCTGGATATCCCGCCCATCGAGCTGCACGCCAGCACCCAGACCGATATCCGCACCCTGGCCCGCGCAAAGTTTCTCGACCAGGCCGGTTTCTCGCAGTTGGTGTTGGCCCGTGAGCTGAACCTGCAAGAAATCCGCGCCATTGCCGACGAGACCGATGCCGCCATCGAGTTCTTTATCCACGGCGCCCTGTGCGTGGCGTTCTCCGGGCAGTGCAACATCTCCCACGCGCAAAATGGCCGCAGCGCCAACCGTGGCGATTGCTCCCAGGCCTGCCGCCTGCCGTACACCTTGAAAGACGATCAGGGCCGCGTCGTGGCCTTTGAAAAACACTTGCTGTCGATGAAAGACAACAACCAGAGCGCCAACATCCGCGCCCTGGTCGAAGCCGGTGTGCGTTCGTTCAAGATCGAAGGCCGCTACAAGGACATGGGTTATGTGAAGAACATCACCGCCTATTACCGCCAGCGCCTCGACGATGTGCTCGAAGACCGCACGGACCTCGCCCGCGCATCCAGCGGCCGTACCGTGCACTTCTTCCTGCCTGACCCGGAAAAAACCTTTCACCGTGGCAGCACCGACTATTTCGTCAGCGACCGCAAGATCGACATCGGCGCCTTCGATACCCCGACCTTCACCGGCCTGCCGGTAGGGACCGTGGAAAAAGCCGGCAAGCGCGACCTGCAGGTGGTCACCCATGAGCCGTTGTCCAACGGTGATGGCCTGAACGTGCTGGTCAAACGTGAAGTGGTGGGGTTCCGCGCCAACATCGCCGAGCCCAAGGGCGAGTTCGAGGAAGACGGCCAGAAGCGCTACCGCTACCGCGTCGAGCCGAACGAAATGCCCGCCGGCCTGCACCAGTTGCGGCCGCACCATCCGCTGAACCGCAACCTCGACCATAACTGGCAACAGGCACTGCTCAAGACCTCAGCCGAGCGCCGTATCGGCCTGTCGTGGGTGGCGCGCCTGCGTGAAGAGCAACTGGAAATCACCGCGACCAGCGAAGAAGGCATCAGTGCTGGCGTTACCCTGCCCGGCCCGTTCGGCGTGGCCAATAAGCCTGAGCAAGCGCTGGATACCCTGCGCGACCTGCTTGGCCAACTGGGCACCACCGAGTACCACGCAACGGATATCAAGCTGGACGCGCCCCAGGCGTTCTTCATCCCCAACTCTCAGCTCAAGGCATTGCGCCGTGAAGTGATCGAAGCACTGACGGCTGCCCGTGTCGCCGCCCACCCCCGTGGTGGACGCAAGGCCGAAACCGCCCCGCCGCCGGTGTACCCGGAAGCGCATTTGTCGTTCCTGGCCAACGTTTACAACCAGAAGGCCCGCGACTTCTACCACCGTCACGGCGTCCAGATGATCGACGCGGCGTTTGAAGCCCATGAAGAAACCGGCGAAGTGCCGGTGATGATCACCAAGCACTGCCTGCGTTTCTCGTTCAACCTGTGCCCTAAACAGGCCAAGGGTGTGACGGGCGTGAAAACCAAGGTCGCGCCGATGCAATTGATCCATGGCGACGAAGTGCTGACACTGAAGTTCGACTGCAAACCGTGCGAGATGCACGTGGTGGGCAAGATCAAGGGGCATATCCTTGGCCTGCCGCAGCCGGGCAGCGTGGTTGAGCATTTCAACCCGGACAAAATCATCTTCCAGGGCACACACTGACACTGCGGGAGCGGGGCCACCACCAGCCCCGCTGCAACCCGGCAGCCGCCAGCAGAATCGTTGCCACTCCCAGCCATTGCAGCCAACCCAGTTGGTGTCCGAATGCAATCCAGTCGACACCTATCGCCGCTATCGGGTAGATAAACGATAGCGCGCCGGTCATGGCCGTCGGCAGTTTCTGGATCGCGCCGTACAGCAACACATACATCAACCCGGTGTGGACCACACCGAGGGTGACCAACGCCGGCCAGGCATAGCTCGTCTGCGGCAAGCTGTTCCAAGGCACCAGCGGGGCCAACAGCAATGCGCCGGTGATCACCTGGATCAATGCCAGCAAATGCGGCGGCACGCCCTTCAAGCGCTTGATGATCAACGCCGCGACCGCATACAAAAACGCCGCACCCAACGCCAGCGCGACGCCCGCCATATAATCCCCGCCACTGCCTTGTTGATCGCCATGAGCCGTGACGATTGCCAGCATCCCCAGGAACGCCACGCTCAGCCAGGCCAGCTTCTGCACGGTGATCCGTTCGCCAAGAAACAGCGCCGCCAGCATGACCAATATGAACGGCTGCACGTTGTACACCGCCGTACTGATGGCGATGGACGCACGGGAATAGGATTCAAACAGCAGCAGCCAATTACCGACGATGGCCACGCCGCTGAGCATCGCCAACCCCAGCTTGGCCCAACTGAGCAGGTCCAGGCGCAGGTAACCCAGCAGCGCACAGACCAGCAGTAACGTCAGCCCGCCGATCACGCAGCGCCAGAACACCACTTCGATCACCGACACGCCCGACACCAGCACAAACCAGCCAATGGTGCCGGAGATCAGCATGGCGGCGACCATTTCCCACAAACCGCGACGGATGGATGTGTCCATGATTGAAGCTCCTCAAGTGAGGCTCAATTATGGCAATCTGCTGGGTGGCGGCTCCAGCGACTAAATCAGGCCAGATGCCCGGATCACCTTTACTTATTAGGCGAATACCATGATTGACACTATCGACCAGCAACTGATCACGGCGCTGATGGACGACTCGCGATTGTCGCTCAAGGTGTTGGCGGGCATTACCGGGCTGTCCTCGCCCAGCGTCAGTGAACGCCTGCGCCGCCTGGAAGAGCGCGGCGTGTTGACCCACTACACCGTAGACGTGGACCCCAAGCACTTCGGCTATCTACTGCAAGCCATCGTGCGCATCCGCCCCCTGCCCGGCCAATTGCAGGAAGTGGAACGCCAGATCCAGGCGATCCCCGAGTTCACCGAGTGCGACAAGGTGACGGGCGAAGACTGCTTTATCGCCCGCCTGCATGTGCGCACCATGGACCACCTCGACAGCTTGCTCGACCGCCTCAACGTCTACGCCGAAACCAACACCGCCATCGTCAAGAAAACCCCGGTGAAGCGGCGTTTGCCGCCGTTGGCGGACTAGATGCCAAGTACTCACTTCGTCGCGTAGCCGCTGTCGAGCGCAAGCGAGGCTGCGTCAGCGCAGTGTCAGGCACACCGCACACTCAGCCCCGCCAAAGCTCGGGGGATATTGATTGCTTCAACTACGCAGCGCCTGCGCAGCCCTCAGTAAGCCTCGAAATTGCACATACCGCGCCTCCAGCACTGGCTGTTGTGACTCGTCGGGCAGGTAGCGCGCCTTGACCGGCATGCCCTTCGCCAGCAACTCCTCGCCCTGCCCTACCGCCAGCAACCCCAGCTTCGCCGCCCCGATACACGCGCTCAGCTCGCTGCCGTGCAGGGTATGAATTTCCCGCTGAAGGATATTGGCCAATAACTGCGCCCAATACTCGCTACGTGCACCACCGCCCACCAGCGCACAGGCGCCCACGCTGGCACCAGCCGATTGCACGGCGCGCAACGCATCCAGCAAGCCAAAGCCAACGCCTTCCATCACCGCATATCCGAGCATGGCCGGTGTGCAGTCGTGCCCCAGGTTCATGAAACCGCCACGCAACAAGGGATCGTTATGGGGCGTGCGCTCCCCGGCCAGGTACGGCAAAAACAACGGCGTGTTCAGCGGCACCGCCTGGGTGATCGGCAATTGCGCATGGACCTGATCGAGCAACGTTTGCTCATCCGCCGTTCCGGTCAGTCGCGTGACCCAACGCAGGCAACTGGCGCCCGCGAGCATGGCGCCCATGGTGTACCAGCGCTCGGGCAACGCATGGCAGAAGCTGTGAACTGCGCTGGCCGGGTTGCCAGCGGCATGATCGGTAATGGCCACAATCGCCGCGCTGGTGCCCAGGGTGATGAAACCGTCACCGGCGTTGATTGCACCGATCCCCACAGCGGCCACCGGGTTATCACCGCCACCACCGGCAATCACAACGTCTGCTGAAAAACCGAGGTCACTCGCGGTCACACGCGCACTCGGCGCACCACCTTCCACCAGCCTGGGCATCTGCGCAGGCGTGAGGCCCGTTGCGTGCAGCATCGGGGCGAACCACTCGCGGCGCGCCACATCCAGCCACAGCGTACCGGCGGCATCCGACATCTCGCTGATGCGCTCACCACTCAGGCGCAGACGCAGGTAGTCCTTGGGCGACAGCACGCAGTCAATCGCCTTGAACACGTCAGGCTCATGCCGCTGCAACCACAACAGCTTGGGTGCGGTCAGCCCGGCCATGGGCAAACTGCCGGTGACGTCGGCAAACGCCGACCCCAGTTGCTCGGCTTCGGCCACAGCGCGGGAGTCATCCCACAGGATCGCCGGGTACAGCACGCGGTCGTCATCACCGAGTAAAACCGCACCGTGCATCTGCCCGGACAACCCGATACAGGCCACACGGGCAAACGCCTCATGCCGACGCAATTGGTCCAAGGCCTGTAGACAGGCCTGCCACCAGTCTTCAGGGGCCTGCTCGGACCAGCCGCTGTGGCGCCGCGACACACTCAAGCGCACGCCGGCATGGGCCAGCACGGCACCGTCGGTGTCCATGAGGATGGCCTTGAGTTCAGAAGTGCCGAGATCAATACCGAGGGAAACAGGACCGTTCATACGTGGGTTATTCCAATCAATCACAGCCGCAGGAGTTACGTAATTGCAGGGTCGGCGCCAGTCGTACGCTCTGCGGCGGCGAGCTGGGCGAAGCCATGCGTTGCAGCAATAAGTCCACCGCACGTGCGCCGAGGGCCTGGACCGGCTGTGCGATCAGGCTCAAGCGCGGCACGAAGAAATCCGCCCAATCGAAATCATCGAAGCCCACCAGGGCCATCTGCCCCGGCACCTCGATCTGCGCCTCCCGCAGTGCCTGCATGGCACCGAGGGTCATCAGGTTATTGCCGGCCATGATTGCCGTAGGCGGCGCAGCCAGGCGCAGCAACTGCACGGTGGCCTGGCGTGCCGGCTCGGTGTTGGAGCCGCCGTTGACCAACAATTGCGCATCAAACACCAGCCCCGCCGCCTGCAACGCCGCTTTATACCCGGCCACACGCTCATCCGTGGTACTGAACCCGGCACGCCCGGCAATAAAAGCGATACGGCGATGCCCATGGGCAACCAGGTGTTCAATAAGGGCCTGGGTCGGCTGCGCATTCTCCACCCCGACCTGATCGAACTGCTCACTCATCATGCGATCCACGAGCACCGCCGGAATCTCGTTGGCCTGCAAGTACTCCAGGGCCATCGAGCCGTTGGACGGCGCCAGCACAATCCCGTCGACGCGCCGGTGATGCAGCGCCGTGACCACCCGCAACTCCTGCTCCGGGTCATCATGGGTATCGACAAACAGCATCATGTAGCCGTGTTTGGCGCACTCGGTTTCAATCGCGTGCACGGTTTCGCTGAAGTAATGGTTGGACAACGCCGAGATCGCCACGCCAATGGTGTTGGTACTGGAACGGGCCAGCGAGCGCGCCAGGGTATTGGGGATATACCCCAACGCCTGGATCGCCCGCTGCACCGCCTGCACCGTGGCCGGGCTGACTTTGCGGGTGCCGTTCAACACATGGGACACGGTCGAGGTCGACACCCCCGCCCGGCTTGCCACGTCATCCATGGTGACCACGGCGCGGTTCCTTTCAAAAGATCAATGTTTACTCGACCAGCCGCTGTACGTACCGACGTTGTCGCGCGTGATGAGTTTGGGGGTGAGCAGGGTAACCGCTTCGGCCGGGGCTTTGTCATTGAGAATGTCATTGCCCACATTCACCGCGGTCTGGGCCATGGCCCAAGGGTCCTGGCTGGCAGAGGCCTGGATCTGGGTGTCGGTCTTCAAGGCGTTCTCGATATCCGGCGCGCCGTCCACCGAGGTAATGATGATGCCGCTGCGCTTGAGCTGCTTGGCCGCCAGGTCGCTGCCGATAGCCTGCGGGTCGTTGATCGCGAACAGCCCGTCGATTTTGGCGAAGCGCGTGAGGTAACCCTGCATCACATTCAAGCCGCCTTCGCGCGAGCCCTTGCCGTCCTGGTCGTCGGACAGCACCTTGATCTCCGGCGCCCCGGCCAGCGCCGCCTTGCAGCCTTTGACGCGGTCGGTCACGGCGGTGACTTGCGGGCCGTTCTGGATGATCACATTGCCTTTGCCCGAGAGCTTGTCCACCAGGTACTGGCAGGCGAGCTTGCCGGCTTCGACGTTGTCGGTCTGCACGGTAGCGTTCACGCCTTTTGCGTCGACGTCCACCGCGACCACGACGATCCCGGCATCGCGGGCCTTCTTGATCGCCGATGCCATGGCGGAGGGGTCCACGGCGTTGATCAGAATCAGGTCGACCTTGGACGAGATGAAGTTATCGATCTGTGAGAACTGCTTGCTCAGGTCATAGTCGGCCGACACCGAGGTGACCTTGACGCTGGGGTTCAGCTCCTTGGCGCGGGCGGTTGCGCCGTCGGCCAGGGTCACGAAGTACGGGTTGCCCAACGAGCCCATGCTGATGCCCAGGGCTTTGAGTTCACGGGCCTCCACGGCTTGGGATATCAGGGCAGCCAACGCAACGACGGGGAACAGGTGTTTAAGCTTCATGGTGATCTCTCTTGTGATTGTTGTATGAGTGAAATCAGGTCCGCGCACCGGACTGGCGATAACGATCCAGCGCCACCGCGCCAATGATCACGATGCCCTTGATGATGTACTGCCAGATATCCGAGACGCCCAGCAGCACCAGGCCATTGGTCAGCACCGCGATAATCAGCGCACCGATCAAGGTGCCGCCAATGGTGCCCACGCCGCCGGTAAAGCTGGTGCCGCCGAGGATCACCGCCGCAATCGCATCCAGCTCATAGGATTGCCCGAGTTGCAGGCCATTGGCCGCGAACAGCCGCGAGGCGCTCATCACCGCACCGAGCCCGGCCAACGCACCGGACATGGCATAGACAAACAGCAGCACCTTCCACACCTTGATCCCGGACAGCCGCGCCGCCTCTGGATTGCCGCCCACCGAATAAATCTGCACGCCCATCACCGTGCGGCGCAGGATGAACCACGACAGCGCCACCACCGCCACGGCGATCACCACCAGCCACGGCACACCCAGGATCGAGTCGTTGCCGATAAATGCAAACGGCAAGTCGGGGTTGAACACCGTCTTGTCGTCCGCCAGCAACCGCGCCAACCCACGCATGGCGGTGAGTGCACCGAGGGTGACGATAAACGGCGGCAGGCGCATAAAGGCAATCAACCCACCGTTGACCAGCCCCAGCAGCAGGCCAAAGCCAATCCCGGCGGCAATCCCGAACATGCCGAACTGCGGCGACATCGACGCCTGCAACGCCACCACAGCGGATGCCGCCAGAATCGCGCCCACCGACAGGTCGATGCCCGCCGTGAGGATCACAAAGGTCATGCCCGCCGCCAGCACCACGTTGACCGAGGCCTGCTGGGTGATGATCGACAGATTCTGCACCGTCAGGAAGTTCTCGCTGGCCAAGGCAAAGCCCACCAGCAGCAGGATCAGCACCGGCAACATGCCGACCGTGCGCATCAGTTCGCGGGCGCGCTCTGCCTTGCCTGTTGTTGCAATCATTGAATCAGCCATGGGCAACCACCTGATCGCCACCGGTGGCGAGGTCAATAATACGTTCCTGGGATATAGCGTGGCCCGAGGCCCCGCCGACTTCGGCCACCAACTGGCCTTCGCGCATGATCAGCACCCGGTCGCAGGTGCCGATGATTTCCGGCAGCTCGCTGGAAATCACCACGATGCCCACGCCGGCCTGGGCCAGTTGGTTGATGATGCGGTAAATCTCGGACTTGGAACCGATGTCCACGCCCCGGGTAGGTTCGTCGAGGATCAGCACGTGGGGCTTGACCTCCAGCAGCCGGGCCAGCAACACCTTCTGCTGGTTGCCGCCGGACAGCGCGCCCACGTTGACCTTGCCCGACGCCACGCGAATCGACAGTGACTTGATGGCAGCATTCGCGCGTTGCGCCGCATGCCCGCGATCGAGTACGCCACCTGCGTGGGCATCCGGCACGCAAGCGCAGACGTTGATGTTGTCGGCCACGCTCATGTCCAGGAACAGGCCCTGGGCCTTGCGGTCTTCGGTGAGGTACACCACGCCGGCGCGAATCGCGTCTGCCGGGGTGCGCAGTTGGGTGACGGTTTTGCCCACCACTTCCAGGGTGCCGCTGGTGCGTGGGTCGGCGGCAAAGATCAAGCGCGCCAGTTCCGTGCGCCCTGCTCCGACCAGCCCGGCGATGCCCAGCACTTCACCGGCGTGTACGTCGAAACTGCAGTTGCGCACGCGCTTGCCATCGGCCATGTCGCGCACACGCATCACCACGTTGCCGGGGTTGTAGGCGGCGTGTTCCTTTTTATAGAAGCCGGAGAGGTCGCGGCCCACCATCATCTTTACCAGCACCTCGGCCGACAGCGCGTCGCGGGTCAGTTCGCCGATGTACTGGCCGTCGCGCAGCACCGAGACGCGGTCGGACAACTCATAGATCTCGGCCATGCGGTGGCTGATATAGATGATCGCCAACCCCTGGCTGCGCAGTTGCTTGATCAGCGCGAACAGGCGGTCGGTCTCGCGGGACGACAGCGGCGTGGTGGGTTCGTCCATCACCAGAATCCTGGCGTGGGCGTGCAAGGCGCGGGCGATTTCCACCAGTTGGCGCTCGGCTATCGACAGGCTGCTGACCTGGGTGGTCGGCGTGAACTCCGCGCCCAGGCGTTGCAGCACTTCGACGCAGCCCGCCTGCATGGCCTTGCGGTCGATGGTCCAGCCTCGGCGCAGTTCGCGGCCCAGGTAGATGTTCTCGGCCACGCTCAGGTTCGGGCACAGGCTCAATTCCTGATAGATCACGGCGATGCCGAGGGCTTTGGCGGTGGCGGGGTTGTAGGTGGCGATGGCTTGGCCGGCAATGCGGATTTCGCCGCCGGGATCGGCCTGGTAGGCGCCGGAGAGGATTTTCATCAGCGTCGATTTGCCGGCGCCGTTCTCCCCCATCAAGGCGTGGATTTCGCCGGGGTAGACCTTCAGGCCGACACTTTTGAGCACGCGCAAACCGTTGAAGGTTTTGCTGATGCCCTGCATCTCAAGCAAGGGTTCAAGGCTCATCAATGAGCTCCTGGTTTTATTATTTTTGTGGTCGAGCGAGGAAGACTCTAATTCAGATACATTTGCTTACGCAAGCGCTTGCCTGCGCCTTTTATCGATTAGTGAAACGTTTCATCAACGCACAAAACTAAAAACACCCAAATGCAGACGTATCACACCAAACGGATACGGTTAGCCATCAAAGCGCCATAATCTCTGCTATTGTCCAAGCACCTCATCTCCTCCTCGTCGCGTCATTGCGATCTTCTGTGAGCATGCTCTGCGCCCTCGCCTGCTGACGAAGGCGGGCCTGAAGTTCACGGAACGCGCTAACGATGGAAACACCTGGAATCACGCCGCCGCAGTCACGCGCGGAAAAAATCGTCGAATTCAAACGTCAGAAAACCCTGCTCAAGACCGGTGCCCTGCAAGACGCCATCTTCAACAGTGCTTATTTCTCCAGCATCGCCACCGACGAAAAAGGCGTGATCCAGATCTTCAACGTCGGCGCCGAACGCATGCTCGGTTACGCCGCAGTCGATGTAGTCAACCGCATCACCCCCGCCGATATATCCGACCCTGCTGAGCTGATCACCCGCGCCGCCGCCCTCAGCCAGGAGCTCGACACGCCCATCACGCCTGGCTTCGAGGCGCTGGTGTTCAAAGCCTCGCGGGGCATTGAGGACATCTACGAGCTGACCTACATCCGCCAGGACGGCAGTCGCCTGTCCGCCATGGTGTCGGTGACGGCGTTGCGCAATCGCAATGACACCATCATCGGCTACCTGCTGATCGGCACCGACAACACTGCACGCAAACAGGAAGAAGCCGAGCGCAAAGGCTTTGAGCGCGCCCTGGAAGAAAAGAACCTGGAGCTGGAACACGCCAACCTCATGAAGTCCGAGTTCCTCGCGACCATGTCCCACGAACTACGTACGCCGCTGAATGCGGTGATCGGTTTTTCCGAGGCGTTGAAGGACGGCCTGGTGGGCGATATGAGCGAGATCCAGCGTGAATACATCGGCGATATTTTCACCAGCGGCCAGCACTTGCTGTCGCTGATCAACGACATCCTCGATTTGTCCAAGGTCGAGGCCGGGATGATGGACCTGGAACTGGAGCCGGTGGAACTGGCCGGCCTGCTGGCCAACAGCCTGCTGATCGTGCGCGAAAAGGCCGCCCTGCAGCGTATCCAGCTCAAACTCGACAGCCAGGACGACCTGGGCACGTTGGTGCTGGACCTGCGCAAGACCAAGCAGATCGTCTACAACCTGCTGGCCAATGCGGTGAAGTTCAGCGCACACGGCAGCGACGTGACCCTGGCGGTACGGGAGGTCGGCCGCGCGCAAGTCGGCGAGGTCCCCGGCGATTGGCCGGTACACGGCTTTGCCCTGCAACCCAGCGTGCACCAGCGATTCCTTGAGCTGAGCGTAAGCGATAGCGGTATCGGCATCGCCCCGGATGACATGGGCAAGCTGTTCAAGGCCTTCAGCCAGATCGACAGCAGCCTGGCGCGCAAATTCGAAGGTACCGGGCTGGGCCTGGCGATGGTCAAGCAACTCACCGACCTCCAGGGTGGCAGTGTTGCCGTGGCCAGCCGCGAAGGCCTGGGTGCGCGTTTTGTGGTGTGGCTGCCGCTGCATCGTGCGATCGACACAGCGGAGGCCACATGCCCGAAATCCTGATTGTCGAAGACAACGAAGCCAACATGCGCCTGGCGCGCTTGTTGCTGGTCAACGCCGGCCACAGCGTGTTGTGGGCCGCCGATGCCGAGAGCGGCCTGACCATGGCCCGCGAACACCAGCCGGCGCTGATCCTGATGGATATTCAATTGCCAGGCATGGACGGCCTGGCAGCCACCCGATTGCTCAAGCAAGACCCTCATACCGCGCACATCCCGGTGATCGCCCTTACCGCCATGGCCATGAAGGAAGACCGGGAAAAAGCCCGGTTGGCCGGGTGCGACGCGTATGTCAGCAAACCCCTGCGCTACAAGGAGCTGTACCAGGAGATCGACACCCTGCTGAACCCGACCCTCACTCCTCCTGTATGAGTCCTCTCCATGGCCAGCTCACCCGCAACGCTATTGATCGTTGACGACGAACCCCAGGTTCGCAAGTTGTTGGAAACCCTGCTGCATCACGAGGGCTACGTGACCCAGAGTGCCTGCTGCGGTGAAGAGGCCTTGCGCCTGGTGGCGCAGCAGCCGCCGGACCTGATCCTGCTGGACATCATGATGCCGGGCATGGACGGCTACGAGGTCGCCAGCCAGCTCAAGGGCAACCCGGCCACGGCGAACATCCCGATCATCATGCTTTCGGCGTTGAGCGACGCCAGTGCGCGGGTCAGCGGGTTGGAGACGGGCGCTGAAGAGTTCATCAGCAAACCGATTGAACGGGTCGAGTTGTGGCTGCGCGTGCGTAATTTGCTGCGGCTCAAGGCCCATGGCGACGAGCTGAAAAAACACAGCATCATGCTTGAGCAGCAACTGCACGCCGATGACACCACCCTGTTTACGGTGCACGACCTCGCACGCCAAGACATGGAAAAAGCCCTGCGCGGCGCGGTTGAACGCAATGAGTTCACGCTGCATTACCAGCCCAAGGTCGAGGTAGCCAGCGGAACAGTCTGCGCCTTGGAAGCCCTGCTGCGATGGGACCGGCCCGGCTATGGTGCGGTCTCGCCCGCGGTGTTTGTGCCGATCCTGGAGAGCCTGGGCCTGATCGTACCCGTTGGGCGCTGGGTCATTGAGCGGGCTTGCGAACAGATCGCCCGGTGGCAGCGCAGCGATATCGGTGCACGGGAGGTCTCGGTGAATGTCTCCGGCCTGCAATTGATCAACGGCGACCTGATTGCCGACATTGCGCGAATCCTCGCCAAAACCGGGGTTGAAGCGCACTGGCTGGAGGTTGAATTGACCGAAGGCTCACTGATGGAAAACACCCAGCGCACCATCGCCAGCCTCCAACGTTTGCGCGCCATGGGCGTGAAGATCTCCATTGACGATTTTGGTACCGGCTATTCAAGCCTGGCCTACCTGCGCCGCTTTCCCCTGGATACATTGAAGATCGACATCGCCTTTATCCGTGAAGTCACCACTAACCCGCAGGACGCGGCGATCACCCGCACGATTATCGAACTGGCCCACGGACTGGGCTTGCTGGTCGTCGCCGAAGGCGTAGAAACCGCTGCACAACTGGCGTTCTTGAAGGAGGCCGGGTGTGATCAGATTCAAGGTTATCTCTACAGTCGGCCACTGCCAGTGGAAGCGCTGGAGCAACTGTTGCTCGCGTAGGGCACGCATGACACATCGAAAAAAACTGAATTTCGCACCGTACCGCAGCTTCTAACTGTCAGGACCAGCAGCGCGAGAAATGCGATGAAAAAGATCGGCCAGCGGTTGTATGAAGAGCGCCAACGCCTGGGGTATTCCCAGCAATACCTGGCTCAGGCCGGCGGCGTAACGGCGCGGGAACAGCGGCAGTATGAGCTGGGGGAAGATATGCCGCGCGCCGATTACCTCGCGGCGTTGGCCGCTGAGGGCGTGGATGTGGTGTACGTGATTACTGGCAAGCCCAGCACTGTTATATCCATCAGCCGTGCGCAGGCGCAAACACTGATCGACAACCGCGTGCTGGGTCAGGAATTGCCGCCGGACGGGCAGGATGAAGGCGACATCTACTTCATCCTGGACCCGTCGTCACGGGACACATCGGATCAATCCTGATCCTCGGTATTGCCCACGTCCGCCGCTTCATCCAGATCATTCAGCGGCACTTCGGCATCATCCATCAATGAACCTGGGTCTTCATTGCCTGGGTCGTTGAGTTCTTCGTCGAGTTCTTTTGACATGACCCTCTCCTCTATCCGCCTTGTGTGTCGATGTCCGCATCGGTTTCAGGCTTGTGCTCAGGCTCAGGCTCGAAATCGGGGCTATAAGCGTTCTCCTCGGCTTTGGCATCACGCCCGGCATTCGGGTCTTTTGGTGCATCCGCAGCCGTCGACGGTGCTGGCTCGCCGCCATCAATCGCCGGGTCGTTACGGTTGCTGGTTTGCGGGTCGTCAGTTGTGCTCATGGTACTCACCTCTACTTGGCCTACATGATGTTAAGGCGCTGCGAGGCCGCTTGAAGTTCCGTTCGATTGCTTAGCGGATGGGATTGTCGATCTGGATGTAGAACGCATACATCCCCAGCAACAGCCAGAACGCCATGAACAACCACGGTGCGCGCATCGAAAACAACAGCGACTTGCGATAGCCCTTGTGGGACGACTCCACTTCCGAGAACAGCGGCGACTCGTCATAGGCCAGGCCCATCACTGGCTCGCTGCGCAGCAGCTCGCTTTGCTTGTAATGCCAGTGATCAATGATGTCGTAGGCCGCACGAATGCCCGGCCAGGCGTTGAGCGAGCTGAGGATGCCCAGCACCGCCAGAAAGACCGGCACCACCAGGGTAAACAGCTTGCCCCACTCCGGATTGAGATTGCCCATGCCCGATACAAAGGCGATGACCAGAAACGACTGCGCCGTGAGGTACGCATCGGTGCGGTTGGCGAGGATGCTGGTTTCGTACTGGATCTCGCGGCGGTAGAAGTCCAGGCGGTCCTTGGGTGAACCAAAGATCTTGGCGCTGTGTTCGCTGTGATCGGTCAGCGCCGCTTCCGGTGTGTGCGGAGAGATGATTCTGGGCACGATCGTGCTCCATTAGGCTTCGAGTCCTGTTAGAAAAACCTGGCGCGGATGAAGTTCAAGTTTGTTGCGCACCAAACAAGGGCGCCCATTGCCTCTTTGTGGGGATTGGGCTTGCTCGTCGCTGGAGTGCGCAGCGATGCGATTCTTTTTGGGGGCTGCTGCGCAGCCCGGCGCGGGGCAAGCCCGCTCACTACAAGGTCATTGAGCACGCGGGCATGGGTTTCGGCACACGCATTGCTTAACCCATTCATCTGCCCGTAAACAGGAGCAATCGTTACCCCCCGACCCAGAGCCGACCTCATAAGAAAGTAAGGACCAGGCCTGCTGGCACTCTGCGCCACAGGCTCATAAAAACATGCGTTTTTTAAAGCGGCAGTGCCACCCCCCACGCAACCCTGGGCACTGACAAGGTACTGGAATGGCTCGATCTTTCTTTGATGAAATGAATGACGCAAATGGCGTATGCCGTGCGCACTATCAGGATTTCTCCCGCTGGCTGGCCAACACGCCGCCGGAACTGCTGGCCCAGCGCCGCCGCGAGGCCGACCTGCTGTTCCACCGCGCCGGGATCACCTTCACCCTCTATGGTGACGAGCAAGACACCGAGCGCCTGATCCCCTTCGACATCATCCCCCGCAGCATCCCCGCCAGTGAGTGGAGCGTGATCGAACGCGGCTGTATTCAGCGGGTCAACGCGCTGAACATGTTCCTCGCCGATATCTACCACGACCAGCGCATCATCAAGGCCGGGATCATTCCGGCGGATCAGGTGCTGGGCAATGAGGGTTATCAGAAGGCGATGGTCGGGCTGGACCTGCACCGCGATATCTACTCGCATATATCCGGCGTCGACCTGGTGCGCGACGGCGACGGCACGTACTACGTGCTAGAAGACAACCTGCGCACTCCCAGCGGCGTGAGCTACATGCTCGAAGACCGCAAAATGATGATGCGCCTGTTCCCGGAAGTGTTCGCCAAGCAGCGCATCGCACCCGTGGACCACTACCCCAACCTGCTGCTCAAGACCCTGAAAAGCGCCAGCCGCCTGGATAACCCCAACGTGGTGGTGCTGACCCCTGGCCGCTTCAACAGCGCATTCTTCGAACATGCGTTCCTGGCGCGGGAAATGGGCGTGGAGCTGGTGGAAGGCGCCGACCTGTTCGTGCACGACCTCAAGGTCTTCATGCGCACCACCGACGGTCCCAAGGCGGTGGATGTGATCTACCGGCGCATCGACGATGCCTTCCTTGACCCCCAGGCATTCAACCCGGACTCAATGCTCGGCGTGCCTGGCCTGGTCGCGGCCTATTGCGCCGGCAACGTGGTGCTGGCCAACGCAATAGGCACTGGCGTGGCGGACGACAAGTCGATCTACCCCTACGTGCCGGCGATGATCAAGTTTTATCTGGATGAAGAGCCGATCCTGCAAAACGTGCCGACCTTCCAGTGCCGCAAGCCGGATGAACTGTCCCATGTGCTGGCCAACCTGGGCGAATTGGTGGTCAAGGAAACCCAAGGCTCCGGCGGCTACGGCATGCTGGTCGGCCCCGCCTCCACCGCCGCCGAGATCGAGGACTTCCGCCAACGCATCAAGGCCCGTCCTCACGCCTATATCGCCCAACCGACCCTGAGCCTGTCCACCTGCCCGACCTTTGTCGAAAACGGCATTGCCCCGCGGCATATCGACCTGCGGCCCTTCGTGCTTTCGGGCAAGGAGACCCGCCTGGTGCCCGGTGGCCTGACGCGGGTGGCGCTGCGTGAGGGCTCGTTGATCGTCAACTCGTCGCAAGGCGGCGGAACCAAGGACACCTGGGTGGTGGAGGGCTGAATCATGTTGAGTAGAACCGCCGCAGATCTGTACTGGATGTCCCGCTACCTGGAGCGCGCCGAGAACCTGGCGCGCATGCTCGAAGTCAGTTACTCGCTGTCGTTGATGCCGCAAGCCGGGCACACCGATGGCCTCGACGAACTGGCCATGTCGTTGCTCAGCAGCGGCACCCTGGACAGCTACCTCGAACGCCATGAAACCCTGGACGCCGAGCGCATGCTGCACTTCTTCGCCCTCGACGAAGAAAACCCCGCCAGCATCTACAACTGCCTGCGCGCCGCCCGTGGCAATGCTCACGCCGTGCGCGGGCGCATCACCGCCGATATGTGGGAAAACCTCAACGCCACCTGGCTGGAAATGCGCAGCATCGCCGCCGGCGGCCTGGCGCGACACGGCATCAGCCACTTCTGTGACTGGGTCAAGCAGCGCTCGCACCTGTTTCGTGGGGCGACGTCCGGCACCATCATGCGTAACGACGCTTATCGGTTTATCCGCCTGGGCACCTTCGTTGAGCGTGCGGACAACACCTTGCGGTTGCTGGATGCACGCTACGAGATGTTTGGCGAAGAGTCGGAAGAAGTCAGCGACCTCTCGGCACGCGGGTATTACCAGTGGAGCGCCCTGCTCCGTGCGCTTTCGTCCTTCGAGGCGTATACCGAGCTGTACCCCAATGCGCTGAATGCGCGCTCGGTGTCCGAATTGCTGTTGTTACGCAGTGATGTACCGCGTTCGTTGCATGCGTGCATCGAGGAGTTGAGCCATATCCTGGCGGACCTGCCCGGCAGCTATGGCCGTGCGGCGCAGCGCCTGGCGGCGGAGTTCGAGGCACGGCTGCGCTATACCGGAATTGATGAAATTCTTGAAGACGGCCTGCACAGCCGTCTCACGGACTTTATCGACACCGTGCGGGAATTGGCGCGGGCGATCCATAGTTCTTATCTGGAAGTGGTCTAGCGCTGGCGTAAAAAATCCAGCAGCAGCCGGTTGACCTGCGCAGCCTGCTCGTTCTGGATCCAGTGCCCGCAGTTGGCAAGAACATGCTGTTCCAACTGCGGGGCGGGCCCTGCTCGGGGCCGGCGACGCGTTGCTCGGTGGATTGGCTCATGAGGCATAGGAATCTACACAACTCTTAAAGGTTGACACCGAACCCTGTGGTGAGCGGGCTTTTTGTGGTGAGCGGGCTTGCCCCGCGCTGGGTGGCGAAGCCGCCCCAATCCAGGCACCGCGTTTTTTCAGTCATAACCCATTGGCCGGTTTTGGGGCCGCTTCGCCACCCAGCGCGGGGCAAGCCCGCTCACCACAACAGCGCGTTTGACATAGATTCCGCATTCACTGGAAGTTTGGCCCTTGTTCTAGTCAGGTGAGGCTGCGCGATGGGCGCTCTCCAGGCCATCATCATTGATGACGGGAATATCAGTCGACCGTCCACCAGCGCGGCAACAACTGACGGACCCGTGCCTCGCCGAAGCGGTCATCGATCAGCATCACCACACCCTCATCCTGCTGACTGCGGATCACCCTGCCCGCGGCCTGCACCACTTTCTGCACGCCGGGATACAGATAGGTGTAGTCGTAACCGGCACCGAAGATCGCTCCCATACGCAGCTTCATCTGTTCGTTGACCGGGTTCAGTTGCGGCAGGCCGAGCGTCGCGATAAACGCGCCAATCAACCGTGCGCCGGGCAAGTCGATACCTTCGCCGAAGGCACCACCAAGCACCGCAAAGCCGATGCCCTGGCTGTGTTCGGTGAACTGATCGAGAAAGGCTTGGCGTTCGGCCTCCGCCATGCCCCGGGACTGCTGCCACAGCGCGATCCGTGGGTGTCGCTCGGCGAGCAACTGCGCCACTTGTTGCAGGTAGTCAAAGCTTGAGAAAAACGCCAGGTAGTTGCCCGGCTGCTGCGCGAACTGGCGGGCAATAAGCTCGACGATGGGCGCCAAGGAGGCTTGGCGATGTACAAAACGGGTGGAGATTTCATCAACAATGCGCACACGCAGTTGGTCAGCCTTGAACGGCGACTCCACATCGATCCACGCGGTATCCGTCGGCAGCCCAAGCAGATCGGCGTAATAGTGGCGTGGGCTCAAGGTTGCAGAAAACAGCACGCTGCTGCGGGCAGCCGTCAGCCGGGGGCGGATGAATTCGGCGGGCACCACATTGCGCAGGCACAGGATTGAACTGCTGCGCTTGCCGTTGAGTTGGCGTTTGCTGATGTCGAAGATGAAGTGCTCGTTGAACAGCTCGGCGACCTTGGCAAATTGCAGGGCTTCGAAGTAGAAGGCTTGCAACTCACCGTTGAGGGCTTCGGGGTGGTCGTTGAAGTAATCACCCAGGGCGCTGGCGCACAGGCTCAAGGCCTGGAGCAGTTTTTCCGGGCGGACGGCGTAGGCCTGGTACGGCGCGAGCTGGTCCTTGTGCAGGGCATTCCATTCGCGGTTCAGGCGCTGCAGGGGTTTCTTCAGCGGCTCGGGGGCGCAGTCGCGCAGGGTCTTGAGGCTGTATTGATCGAGGCTGGCGCTGTACATCGAGCGACCACGCTCTACCAGGTTGTGGGCTTCGTCCACCAGCACGGCGGCGCGCCATTGGTTGAGTTGGGCGAGCCCGAACAGCATGGCGCCAAAGTCGAAATAGTAGTTGTAGTCGGCGACCACCAGGTCGGCCCAGCGCGCCATTTCCTGGCTGAGGTAATAGGGGCAGACGTCATGGGCCAGGGCAACCTCGCGCAGATTGTGCTGGTTGAGCAGGCTTACCTTGGACGCAGCACTGCGCGCAGCGGGCAGACGGTCGTAGAAACCCTTGGCCAAGGGGCATGAATCGCCGTGGCAGGCTTTGTCCAGGTGTTCGCAGGCTTTGTCCCGCGCCACCAGTTCCAGCACGCGCAGCTCCAGGCCGGGGCTGCTGGTGAACAGCACCTGTGACGCATCGAGGGCGAGCTTGCGACCGGGGGTCTTGGCGGTGAGGAAAAACACCTTGTCCAGTTGCTGCGGCGCCAGGGCCTTGAGCAGCGGGAAGATTGTGCCAATGGTCTTGCCGATGCCGGTGGGCGCCTGGGCCATCAGGCAACGGCCGGTGCTGACGGCCTTGTACACCGACTCGGCCAATGTGCGTTGGCCGGAGCGAAAGTCGGCATGGGGGAAACTCAAGGCCTGCGCGGCTGCGTTGCGCGCTTCGCGGTGCTGCATTTCCTGTTGGGCCCAGCCGAGGAAGAGCGCGCATTGCTGGTTGAAGAACGCCTGCAGATCGGCCGCCTGGAAGCGTTGATTGAGCAGGGTCTCGCCCTCGCCGACGATATCGAAGTACACCAGCGCCAGGTCGATTTCGCCCAACCCCAACTTCTGGCACATCAGCCAGCCGTACACCTTGACCTGAGCCCAATGCAGTAGCCGATGGTTGGCCGGCTGGGCATCAAGGTCGCCACGATAGGTTTTGACTTCTTCCAGGCGGTTGGCATCGGGGTCGTAGCCGTCTGCCCTGCCCCTTACTGTGAGTTGTTGGTACTCACCCTCCAGTGCCACTTCGTTCTGGTACTGCGCACTGCGGCGCGAGGCAACCGTGCGGTGGCCGACAATCCCTTCCTGGGCGCTGGGCGACGGGGTAAAGCGCAGGTCAAGATCGCCGACCTTGGCTGTGAACTCACACAGTGCACGCACGGCCACGCTGTAACTCAAGCCGGTTGCTCCGCCCAGCGCACGTAGCAGACGGTGACCGGCATCTGGTGCTCGCCACAAAACTCCAGCCAGCGCAGTTGATTGTCTTGCAGGCGGTCGCCAGGGCCTTTGACTTCGATCATGCGGTAGGTTTTTTGCGCTGGCCAGAATTGGATCAGGTCCGGCATGCCGGCGCGGTTGGCGCGGATATCCAGCAGCAGGCGCTCGAACCAGTAGCGCAGGTGGGCGGCGGGCAGGCATTCGAGGGCCTGCTCCAACAGGTCTTCACTGAGCAGGTTCCAGAACACGAAGGGCGACTGAATGCCCCACTTATCGGCGTAGCGCTGGCGAATAAGGTGTTTGTACTGCTCATCCTGCAATTGCTCGAAACAGGCGGCGAACAGCGGCGCACGGCGTTGGTGGAAATCTTCGCTGTGCAGGTCCGCCGGGCCGCGCTGGAACGGGTGGAAAAACGCCCCCGGCAGCGGTGCGAAGATCGCGTCCCAGCACAGCAAGCCGAACAGCGAATTGATCAAGCCGTTTTCCACGTAATGCACCGGTGCATCGGGCTCGCTCAAATGTGCCTGGACGCAGTACTCCACCGACATCACCGGTTCCGGCAGTGCCAGTTCCAGGTCCAGGCGCGAAACGTCCCGTGGTTTCAGCTTGGGCAGCCTGGGTTCACCGAGTTTGCGGCGCAGGCGAGGCATGACGCGCAGCAGGTGTTGCTGCTCGGCCGCACTTTCCGGTGCCTGTTGCGCGGCACTCGCCAGGGCCATGGCCTGGGCATAGTCCTCCTGACGCTCCAGCACGCGGATCAGTCGCGCACGTGCGCCGGGATAGGCGCAGGTGCGGTAGATCTGCTCGGCCAACGCCAACTCCGCGCTGCGCTCGCAATACTGCCCCACCTGGAACAACAGCTTGGCCCGGCGTTTTTCCAGCCAGGGGTTGTCGGTGGTCAGCGTGGCCACCTGCGCCAGCACGTCGTGCAGCGCTGCGCCGGTTTCAAAGGCGTGCTGGCATTGGTGCAGGAACAGCACGCCGTGCACGTCATCCCGGCTGCGCAAGCCACGGGATTCCGCGCAGAACGCCACTTTTTCGTAGGTGTAGATGCCCAGGTCCGCCAGCACGAACTCCGACCAATCCTGGTGCAGATTGCCGAAGAACATCAGGCGCAGGCGGTCACACAGGTCCATCACGGTGAGGCTGTACAGCGGTTCGGCCAGCGCCGGGCACCATTGGGCAAAGCTGCGGGTTTCGCTGAACTGCGCCGTCAGGCCCTCAAGCCAGTCGGCCTTGTTGCCCTTGGGGTGGTCGATCCAGGGCTTGAACGTGCTGAGGATTTCGCCTTTTTGCAGCAAGGCGAACACTTCTTCAAAGGCCAGCAGGCATTGATCGTCCACCCAGCCCAATGCTAGCAATGGCATCGCAGCGGCGTGGGTACAGCCGACCTCCTGGTAGCTGAGTTTGCCAGCACGAAAATGCACACCCTTGCGCATCACCATGCGCACCAACAACGCCTGGGACGGTTGCGCCAAGCTGTCGAATTGCTGAATGAAATGCTCTTCGTCAGGCTCCAGCAAGTCGGCATAGCGCTGCCCCAGCCAATGCAGGACCTGGCGGAAGTTATGCAGGTAATAGAGCGGATCGTCGAGGGGATTGGCCATGGCGCGAGCGAGTCAAATACTGGTTATGCATACAGAGTGCCGCCCCTGCTGCTCTGTTGCAATCGGTAATAGATAAATGGCTCACGCAACTTTTTGTATAAAAGTGATCAGATGGGGGAGTCGATCGCGTAACATTTATGGCCCGCAGCCTCTGGCGCGGGACTTTTCAGGGTTAACGGTAAGGGTTATGAACATGAAGAATTTGGGTCTGCCACTGGTTGCACTCACTTTTCTGGTATTGGCCGGTTGCGCGACGCAAACCGTAGTGACGCTGCAAAATGGCACTCAGTACCTGACCCAGGACACGCCAAACGCCAAGACCGCCGACGGTTTTTACGAGTTCACCGACATCGCCGGCAAGCGCGTCCGTGTGAAAGCCGAGGATGTGGCGACGGTGCGCAAGGAAAAATGATTGCCAGCCGCCGACAGTGAGCAACTGACTGAGCAACTGTGGGAGGGGTGGGTCTTCAGCCGATATCTTTATTGACTGACCCACCGCTATCGGGGGCAAGGCCCCTCCGACAGGTTTTACCCCATTCCCGTTCAAGCGATAGTGATCCCCTCCCCCGATAAGCCGACCACGCCCACCAGCGTCACCGAATCCCCGCCAAAACTGATGACCGTATCCCCGCCCACCACCTTGGCGTGATCCCGATAATCACCAGCGCTCTGCACGTCCGTGAACACCAACTTGTCCGTCGGCTGATAGCCAATCACTCGGTCCTGGCCAAACTGCCCGCTGAATAAAAACGTGTTGTGCCCGCTGCTGTCGCGGATCGTGTCATTGCCCTTGCCGCCTTCGATAAAGTCCGCGCCCTTGCCGCCCTGGATCAGGTCGTTGCCATTGCTGCCGATGATGAAGGTGTTGCCCTTGTGCGTTTCGGCGTTGCGGTTGAGGTCCTGCACCCAGGTGGTGGCCCGTGCGGGGTCGGACAGGTTGGCGACGATAACCGTCGAGTCGCGGGTCATCTGTTCATAGAACCCGGAATCGAGGATACGCGTCATGCCGTCGCCATACCCGGTGGGCAAATGGGCGATCCAGGTCGGCAGGTTGGTGATGGAGAACGGCAGTACATTCCACAGCGTCGAGGCGTAATGGTCGTTGAAGCTGACGATATTGTCGGTGGTCGATTCATGGGGCTTGTCATGTACGCCCAACGACGACCAGTTGAAGGATGAACCGTCCAACGCACGGAAAACCGGGTCGTTTTCATAGCCGATATTAAGCACCTTGTCCCCGCTGCTCTGGGTTGGCGAGGCGTAGGCCACGTAGTTGGCGTCCTGGTAGAAGCCCGCCCATTTGCCGGTGCTCAAATCGGCCATGCTGTTGACCGCCAAACCGCCCAGGCTGTGCCCGCTGACCACCACATCGTGGCCGCTGAGCCCGTGGGCACTGGCATAGTCGGCGACGTTCTTGAGTAAGCCGCCGAACGCTTCGCCCGCGTAGTTTTTGGCATAGTCCTTGGGGCCCAGGGCGGCGAGTACGTCACTGACCAGGTCGCCGATGGAGTCGCTGATCAGGCTTTCCCGTGGGCCGGATGTACCGCGAAAACCGATGCCGATTTCCAGCAGCTTGCCGGCGTTGTCGTACTTGCCCAGCACTTCGACCTGGGCCGTGGTGTAGCCGGCTTTTTCGCCGAAGAACGTGCCCCTGGCGTCGACCTTGCCGGTGTAGCCCAAGGTGCTCGCACTGATCGGCGTCCAGCCGGCCTTTTGCACCGCCTCCAGGGCGGCTTTTTCTGAATCCGGGTTCCAGGGAATGCCGGGAATCACGCCCTGGGAATCGCTGCTGCCGAGCAATGCGCCGACCAGGGTGGCCGGCAAACCGAACCCCAGCCCGTTGTGCTGATAGCCCACGGCAAAGCCGTTATCCAGGTTGTGGTAGGAATACAGCGTGATCGCCATGGCATCGGCGAACAGTGCTTTGGAGCCCTCGGTACCGAGGTTTTTGTAGTCAAAGACACCCATGGTATTGCCTCTCTTGTTGTTGGAATTAGCGAGAAAACCCATTAATGCGCTGCCGGGCCGAACGCCTCGTCCACCTTTGCCAGGTCGGTGTCGCGCAGGTTACCGGCGTAGTAATGCAACTTGGTCCAGGCCATCAGGTAGTCGTAACGCGCCTGGGCCAGGTCGCGGCGGGTGCTGTAGAGCTGCTGCTCGGCATTCAACGCATCCAGGTTGACCCGCTCACCACCGAGGATGCTCTGCTGGGTCGACACCACCAGCGCTTCGGCAGAGGACAGCGCTTTCTGATAAGCACGCAACTTGCTCACGCCGGACAGGCACGCACTGAACTGGCGACGCAATTCGATCAAGGTTTCGCGCGTCTTGCCTTCCAGCTCGTACTCGGCCTGCTCCATGGCGCGGCTGGCCTGGCGCGTGGATGCCGAGACAGCGCCACCGGCATACAACGGCACGCTGACTTCCACGCCGATGGTGTTGGTGTCATAGCGCTGGTTGTAGGTGTTGCCGCTGTCGGATTCCTGCTGGCGTGAACTGGCGTACGCCGTGACCTTGGGCAGATGCCCGGCGCGGTTGCGCTCCACTTCATAACGCGCCACTTCCAGGGCCTGGCGCTGGGAGGCAAGCGTGGGGTTATTGCTGATCGCCAATGCGTGCCACGTGTCGTAGTTGGCCGGGCTCAAGGTGAATGCGGCGAACCCCTGGTTCAGCGGCGCCAGGTCGTGGATGTTGACGCTCTGCACGCCGATCAAGGCGCCCAGCTCCCGCAATGATGCGTCCTGTTCGTCCAGCGCTTCGATCTCTTCGGCGGTGGCCAGCTCGTAGCGCGACTCGGCTTCAAGAATATCGGTACGGGTGCCCTCGCCTTGCTGGAACAGGTGCCGGTTCTGCTGGAACTGCTGCTCGAAGGCCTTCTTCTTGGCGCGGGCGATGTCGATCTGGTCCTGGGCGAACAGCGCCTGGGTGTAATAGGTCAACACGCGCACCAGCAACGCCTGGCTCTTGTCGCGAAAACTTTCGTCGGCAAACAACGCCTGGGCCACGCCTTTGCGGTAATTGGCATAGGCCTCGTAGTCGAACAGCGGCTGTTGCAGGCTGAAGGTGGAGCCGTAGCTGTTGTAGTTGCGGTCGTCGTGATAATTGCCGCCGCGCCCGTCAGGCAACGTGGCCTGGGAATTGTTGCGCCCCTTGTTGTAGTTGTAGGACAGCTTGGGCAGCAGCCCGGCGCGGCCGATGGTGCGGTTTTCCAGGCCGGCGTCACGTTCCTTGATCGCGCCGAGGAACACCGGATCGTTGCGCAAGGCTTGCTCGTACACATCGAACGGGCCCATGGCGGCGTGGGCGCTGGTGCAACTCAACAGCACAGCGAAGAACACAGGTTTCATGTTCATTCCTCAGTCAACGCGGAGCCGGCGCGATCCAGCAACGGCTTGAACAGGTAGTTGAGCAACGAACGTTCACCGGTGCGCACGAACATCTCGGCAGGCATGCCGGGCTTGATCACCAGGCCGTGGAGTTTTCCCAGCGCGGCCTCGCTCACCGTCGTGCGCAACACGTAATAGGGTGCGCCGGTTTTCTCATCGAGCATCTGGTCGGCCGAGATCAGGCTGACCTCACCCGGCACACGCGGTGTGCGGCTCTGGTTGAAGGCGGTGAACAGAATATCCACCGGCAAGTGCGTGCCAACCTTGTCCACCAGATGCACCGGCAGGTGCCCTTCCACTTCCAGGCGCGTGCCTTGGGGCACGATCTCCAGCAGGGTTTCACCGGCACGCACCACGGCGCCTTCGGTGTGTACGCCAAGGTTGACCGCGATGCCGTCGGCCGGTGCGTTGATTTCGCTGTGTTGCAGGTCGAACCCGGCGGAAGTCAGTTGTTGTTCCAGGGTCAGGCTGCGCAGTTGCGCGTCGGCCAACTGGCTGCGCACTTCCTTCTGATATTCCTCGCTGTGCTGCTGCAACTTGAGGCGTGACTCGACGATGCCCTGCTCCACCCGACCGCTTTCGCCGGTGTTCTGCGCCAGGTCCTGTTGCACTTGGGACAATTGGCGCTGGTACTCCATCAGCCGGTTGCGCGGGATGTAGCCGTTGTCGGCCAAGGGTTGCAGGTTGCTCAGTTGATCACGCAGGGATTGCGCCTGGGCGGTCAGGTCGCTGCGGGCACGGCGCATGCCGCCGAGTTGCGCGGTGGCGCCGTCGATATTCGCGCGAATGCCGGCCTGTTCACGGGCGAAGGCCTCGCGACGGCTGCTGAACAACTGACGCTGGCCTTCCAGCACCAACGCCAAGGCGGGATCGGGATGGCTGCTCAGTTCGGCAGGAAAGGTGATGCTGGCGTGGTTATCGCGCTCGCTTTGCCAGCGCGCCACACTGGCCCAGGCCATGCGGTACTGGGCCTGCAGCGAATGCACGTCGGCCTGGTTCTGGGTCTGGTCAAGCCGGAACAGCGGCTGGCCTTGTTTCACCTGCTCGCCTTCACGCACCAGGATACGGCTGACCACACCGGGGCTGAGGGTTTGCACGGCCTTGCGCTTGCCGGACACCACCACCGTGCCTTGCACCGGAATGCCCTGATCCAGGGGCGCGAGGCTGGCCCACAGGAAGAAACCACCGGCGCCGACCACCGTCAGCAGCCAGCCCAGACGGGCAAAAAAACCGGCGTCGCGCTCTTTGACAGGTTGTTCGAAAGTGATACTGCTCATGCGCCTGGATTCCTTCCCGCTTGGTACTGACGACTGAAACTGACGCCAGGTTTGTCTTTCGGCGCTTCCTGCTGGCCGGACAAGGCACGCAGCACCTCTTGGCTCGGTCCGTATGCCTGCAAACGGCCGTCGTTGAGCACCAGCAACTTGTCGGCCTGGGCCAGTGCCGACGACCGATGGGTCACCAGCACCACGCTGCTGCCTTGAGCCTTCATCTGCACGATGGCGCTGGCCAAGGCGGCTTCGCCCACGGTGTCGAGGTTGGAGTTGGGTTCATCCAGCACAATCAAGCGTGGCTCGCCATACAGCGCACGGGCCAGGGCCACGCGCTGTTTCTGCCCGCCGGACAGGCCGCCGCCGTTGTCGCCGAGTACCGTGTCGTAGCCTTGGGGCAGGCGCAGGATCAGCTCGTGCACGCCGGCTTGTTGCGCCGCCTTGACCACACGCTCGGGGTCGGCCTCGCGAAAGCGGGCGATGTTGTCGGCGATGCTGCCGCTGAACAGCTCAATGTCCTGGGGCAAGTAACCGATATGCGGGCCCAGGTCGTCGCGGTCCCAGCGATGGATGTCTGCGCCATCCAGCCGCACCGTGCCGGCCAGGGTTGGCCAGACACCCACCAGCACACGGGCCAGGGTCGACTTGCCCGAGCCCGAAGCCCCCAACACGCCGAGCACCTCGCCCGCGCCCAGGTTGAAACTGACGTGATGCAGCATCGCCACGCGCTTGCCCGGCGGGCCCGCGCTGACCTGCTCGAAACTGACCTGGCCCTTGGGCGCCGGCAAGGCCATCTGCTCGACCTCCGGTGGAAACTCGCGCAGCAACTCATCCAGGCGCTGATAGGCCAGCTTGGCCGAACTCCATTGCTTCCACACGGCAATCAACTGGTCGATGGGGCTGAGCACACGGCCCATCAGGATCGAACCGGCAATCATCATCCCTGCCGTCATATCGCCGCGGATCACCAGGAGTGCGCCCAGGCCCAGCACCAGGGACTGCAAACACAGGCGCAGGGATTTACTCAGGGCGGTGATGACTGAACCGGTGTCACTGGCCTTGTTCTGCAAGTTGAGGAACTGCGCGTGCACGGCAAACCAGCGCTTGCGCAGCGCGCCGAGCATGCCCATGGCCTGGATGGTTTCGGCGTTATGCAAATGGCTGGTGGCCAGTTGGGTCGATTGCTGGGAGAAACCGCTGGCCTCGCCCAAGGGTTTCTTGGTCAGGTATTCATTCAGGCATGCCAGGCCGATCAGCAATACCGCGCCGGCGCTGGCCAGCACCCCAAGCCAGACGTTGAACAGGAAAATCACAAACAGGTAGATCGGAAACCACGGCGCGTCAAAAAACGCGAACAGCGCCGGCCCGGTGATGAACTGGCGGATATGGGTCAGGTCGCCCAGGGATTGCCCGGCATGCCCCTGGCCGCGTTGCAGGTTGCGCTCGAACGCGGCCTTGTACACACGCAAGTTGAAACGCCGTTCCAACTGGCTGCCGATACGGATCACGATAAAACTGCGGATCACTTCCAGCGTGCCAATAAAGGCGAAGAAGCCCACGACCATCAGCGTCAACATCACCAGGGTGGTTTCGTTCTGGGAGGACAGCACGCGGTCGTACACTTGCAGCATGTAAATCGACGGCACCAGCATCAACAGGTTAATCAACGCCGTGAAGCAGCCAATACTGATCAAGATGCTCTTGTATTCACCCAGCGCCTTGAATAAGGGCGCAACCGCAGAGGGCTTGGCCATATGTTCTGATCTTCCTTGAGCCAAATTGCGCGCATAAGTTGCCCGAGCCCCGAATAAAGGCCGGCCAACTAATAAAATCGAGTTATAAACTTATAGCGATAACTAAGGCATACGTTTTAATTCAACCACGGCGCCGGATTTAGTGCGCGCTTGATAGTCGCCGTCTTTCTGGCGATTCAAATGGGTGATGCCGCTGCCTTCGGCGTTGAACAGCCAGATGCCGTCCGGTGTGGGCGACCAGGTCAACGGCGTGTCCCCCAGCCATTGCGCGGCACAGGCTACATCACCGCTCAAGCCATTGGCCTGTTCGAGCAGGTCGAGGGCGCAGACCTGATCCTGCTGGTGCAATTGCCAATGCCCGGCCAATTGGGCGCTGGAGGGTAAAACAAGACTGCTCGCCATTGCGTGGGCTCCTGCCGACACGAACATCACCTGCAACACGCAGGCGATCAAGTTGAAAAAACGCTGCATCTTCACGCTCCATCCTGGAGGCGCGACGCCGAAACGCCGCGCCTTTGTATCACGCCACGATGTCGCTGACGGCTGCCTGGCCTACGGTGGTGACGAGGAAATCCGCCACGCCGTGCCCGGAGAAGTCGACGGCCAGCGTACCCAGGTTGGTGCCGGATGCGTAGGTCAATACCGCGTCGCCGGCATGCCCGGTGAACGCATTGACGAAGGTCAGGCCTGCGCCTTTGGTAATGCCGCTGAGGTCGATCTTGTCCGAACCCGAGGTGAAGTCAAAGATCTTGTCTGCCGCCCCTGGCTTGGAGTCGGAACTGGCGCCGAACACAAAGGTGTCGTTGCCTGCGCCGCCCCACAGCTGGTCCGCACCGCCAGCGCCGTAGATCAGGTCGTTGCCGGCCCCACCCTTGATCACGTTGGCGGCGTTGTTGCCGATGATCAGGTCGTTGCCTGCTCCGCCGAAGGCGTTTTCGATGGTCACGCCCTTGGCGATGGACACGTTGCCCACCAGGCCACCCACGTCGGAGAACGAAGCTTCATTGAGGTTGATCTTCTGGTTCTGGGTGAAACCGGAGAAGTCCAGGGTGTCGTTGCCACCGCCGTCCCACACCGAGAACACCAGCTTGTCGGCGTTGGAGGTGGCGCTGAGGAAATCACGCCCGGTGTTGGAGTTGAAGCCGTAGGTGGTGTCGCCGGCGCGGGTGTTGTAGTTGGCGCCGTAGAGCTTCTGGATCGCGGCAATGTCGTCGATCAGCGGGCCGGAAGCGTAGGCCTCGACGCCGCCTTTGCTGAAGTTCTGGTTGGTGTTGCTCTCGCTCCAGTAACTCATGAGGCTGTAGCCGCGCGTGTCCTGTCCATAGGTCGCGTCGTTGTAGGTCGGCGCGCCTTCGCCGGCGTTGTAGTCGCCAGGGTGAGCCAGGCCGAGGGTATGCCCGATTTCGTGGGTCAAGGTCTGCCGGCCGTAGTTGTTCAGGTCCGGGGTCTTGTTTGGCGTGTAGCTGTTGTTGGTCAGGTACCACGAGGTGCCGTCGTAGCCTGCACCGGTGCCGGGCAGGTAGGCGAACGCAGCCGCGCCATCCTGACCACTGCTGTAGTTGCCAAAGGTCATGTGGCCGTCACCGCCGGTGGCTTTCTCGGTGAAGGTGACGTTGGCCACATCCGCCCAGGATTGCATGGCCAGTGCGGCCTGTGCTTTCTGCTGGGTGTTGAACTGGCTGAAGCCGGAGATGCCATGTTTGTTCATGGTGCTCGACGACGCCGAGGTCAGGAAGGTGTAGGTCAGGTCGATCTTGCCATTGCCGTCAAAGTCCCGGTAAGCGGCGCCGTCGCGCAGCAGCTGGGTGGCGGCTTGGTCGACGGTGTAGGACGGTTTGCCATTGATCGTGAGGTTGCCGCCACGGTCATACAGATGGCTGAAGCTATCGATTTGCGAGTAAGCGGTGCTGGCTTGCGCCGCCGACACGATAGCCTTGTCTTTTACTTTGGACATAAACGTACTTCCTTGTTTGCAAGTGCATCAGTCTTTGATCGATAGGAACCCCGCGGGCGAGATCGTCCTATCACTCGCCTCTTTTGAAGGCGTAAGAAAACTGACACAACTTGAAATCTTTCGTCCACATCTATTTCCAACGTGAAAAAGTCGCAGCCTGGTAACTAATTGAAGTTTTGTGCCGCGTTTATTGGGCCAACTTGATTTTGTCCGACAAAAAACAACCAACCCCTATTTAAATATTAAATAGCGCTAACGCCGCTCAAGTTGAGCGGCGCGCTTATTAAATGGATCCAATATATTGCCACGGTGCCATTGGCAACATTAAACGGCCAGTATTTAAACTAATAATAGGAGTTGTCCCCCATTACCGGGACATACTCCAGCCGGTGTCATGCAATGCCTGTAGCAGCGACTCGCCGGTCAAACCCGGCACTTGCACGCCGTCATCGGTGCTCATGGTCTCACCCGCGAGGATGGCATTGATGATTGCCTCTTCTACGGCCTCGGCCGCCGCACTGAACAGCGGCGAGATGTGGTCGTTATTGACCATTTGCAAGGCACTGCTGAACGGCAGGCCCTTGCGCCCGTAGTCCGCCGCCGGCAGGTCCTGGTTGCCGGTGGCGAAGGCCAGGAACAGGTCGCCACTGGAGTCTTCGGTACCGCCGCCGGTGCGGGCGATGCCGATGGACGCACGTTGCGCCAGGCGCTGGCATTGGTGGGGCAGCAACGGCGCATCCGTGGCGAGGATCACTACGATGGAACCCATGCCTGGCGTGCCGCGCTCGGCGAAGGGCGATGGAATGTCCATCAACCGGCGCCCCACCGGGTAGCCGTCGACGCGCAGCTCCTGGCGCTTGCCATGGTTGGCCTGCACCAACACGCCGACGGTCCAACCGCCCTGCTCCGCCGGCAAGCGCCGCGACGCCGTGCCGATGCCGCCCTTGAACTCGTGGCAGATCATCCCGGTGCCACCGCCCACCGCGCCCTCCTGCACCGGACCGGTTTCGGCATTGCTGAGGGCCTCGCGCACATGCTCGGGCTTCACATGTTGGCCCCAGATATCGTTGAGCAGCCCGTCGTAGGTCTCCATCACCACCGGCATGCACCAATACACGGCCGGGTCTGCCAGGCGCTCGCGCTCCAGGGCAATCAGGGTGTCGCGCACAATGCCGATGCTGTGGGTGTTGGTGATGGCCAGCGGCGTGGTCAACAGCCCCGCTTCGCTGATCCACTCCAGCCCTGTGGCATCGCCGTTGCCATTGAGTACGTGGTAGCCGGCAAAGCACGGTTGCTGGCGTGCTTCCCCGGCGCGTGGCTGGACCACCGTCACGCCGGTGCGCACGTGCTTGCCATCGATACGGGTGTTGAGGGTGCTGTGGCCCACCCGCACGCCCGGTACATCGGTGATGGCATTCAACTCACCCGGTGTACCCAGCCCCAACGTGATGCCCAATTGACGTGCGCGCATAACCACTCCTTACAATTTCTGAAAGACCGGACTCGACCGGCCGCTGATGCAATAGAAAATCACCGACAGGGCCAGCAAGCCGAGGATGATCATGATGTCGCGCACCGACGCCGCATAGATCAGGGTCACCAGCAGGTAACCTGCACCGATCACCGCCAACAGTGCCGGCAACGGCCACAGCGGCATGCGATACGGGTGCTCGCGATCGCGCAGCAACACCCGGCTCATCAACGCGCTCAACGCCACCACCAGGTACACCAGGATAATCAGCAACACGCTGAACGAGGTGAGGTCGGCCAGGTTGGAACTGAAGCTGAGCAACGCCGACGGGATCGCCAGGAACAGCGTAGCCAGCCACGGCGAATCCCAGCGGGGGTGAATGCGGGTGAACAGTTTGTTGATGGTCGGCGTCCACAGCGCATCGCGCCCGCTGCTGAATACCACGCGGCCGATCTGGATCACGATGGCCACAATCGCGTTGAACACTGAGAGGAAGATCCCGGCGCTGACCAGGCGCGACAGGGTTTCATTGCCATGGCTGGTGAGCAGGTAGCCAATGGGGTCGGGGCTGCTGATCATTTCGCTCAGGGACGGCGCGCCGATCAACAGCGCGGTGATCGGCACCAGCTCAATCACCACCACCAGGCCCAGGGACCACAGCACCGCCTTGTGCACGCCCTTGCCGCCGCACTTCATGTCTTCGGCCAGCAACACTGCCGGGCCGTAGCCGTTGTAGGAAAACAGACCGATGCCCACCGCGCCGATCACCAAGGCCCAGGGCGCGAGGTGCAGCACGCCGTTTTCGACAATCTGCGGCTGGAACAACACACTCGCGGGCTGCACCGGGTTGCCAAACCCGATCACTACGATGACCAGCAAGGCCGCCACTTCCAGCAGCAAACAGGTGCCGGTGATCCACGCATTGAGCTTGATATTGAGGATGCCCAGGGCGTAACTGCACACGACGATCACCAGGGCGACGGTTTGCGAATCAAACTTCGTGCCCAAGGCGTTGTTGAGATACGTCGCAGCCCCGGTGGCCAACACCGGCGGGATAAACAGCAACATCACCAGCACGGTAAGGAAGGTCGCATAGCCGGCCATGCCGCCAAACACGCGCTTGGCGTACACATATTCGCCACCGGCGCTGTTGTGGGCGCGGCCCAGTTCGGCGTAGCAAAACGCGAACATCAGCGCGAGCAGGCCCGCCATTACGAATGCCAGGAACACGCCACTGCCCGCCTGCTGGATGGCAAACGGCGCAATCACAAATACGGAACTGGCCGGCGTCACTGCGGAAACGGTGATGGCCACTACATCGAATACGCTCAGGGTAGGTTTCAACACGCCGTCGGGCGTGGGGGAAGTGCTCATATCGTTATCCTCTGTCGTTGTTCTTGGTATGAGGCAGAAACGAAAAATGATCTATGTGTCGGGATATGTTTCCCGTTGAATGATGAAGACGTTATCCGCAGGTGGCTTGTCAGCCAATTCCCCTATTGGCGTACTCCCCTTGACGGCATCCGGCAAAAGCCGAACCCTTGGACGATCTTTTGCTGGCGGGAGCCTGTGATATGAGCCTGTTTCGTGAGGTCGGCATGCACGCTGGCCTGGGCCGCACCGTCGCGCACATCGGTACCGAGCGTTTCTGGAAACAGTTGGTGCTGTTGCTGCACCAGTGCCTGCCCTTCGATAACGCCCTGGCGATTTTCTACCCGCAGGAGGGTGCGCCCCAGGCCTTGGAAGAATACGACGCCCAGCCCAGCAGCAAACCGGCGTCGATGCTGACGTACCTCAATGGCCTGTACTTGCTCGATCCGTTTTTCCAGGCGTGCCGCGAAGGTTATGCCAGCGGTGTTTATCGCCTGGAGGAAGTGGCACCGGACCATTTCCGTCAGAGTGAGTACTTCCTCAACTACTTTCACGACAATGTGCTGGAAGATGAGGTGCAATTCATCCTGCAACTGCCCGGTGCGGGGACGTTGTCGCTGTCGTTGGGCATGCAGCGGCGGTTCAGTGCCGATGAGACCGGGCTGATGACGATGATGGCGGCCTGGGTACTACCGTTGATGCAGCAGCATTGGCAGCAAAGTACTCAGCGCGCACCGGCCATGGACAGCCAGATCAGGGATGCCTTGAGCCAGTTCGGTTGCGGCGTGCTTTCGGACCGCGAGCTGGAAATCGCCCGCCTGGTATTGCGCGGTTTTTCCTCCAAGGCCATGGCTGAACGCCTGAACATCTCGCCAGACACAGTGAAAGTGCACCGTCGGCATTTGTACGCCAAGCTCGATATCTCGTCACAGCCGGAGCTGTTTTCGCTATTTATCCAGTCGCTGGGACATGATCTGGAGAACCCGTAGATGCTCAATGAGATCGGCGGCGGCGTAGATACCGTCTTATCCAGCACCACAAAAACCCTCGTAGCAGCTGCCGAGCGCAAGCGAGGCTGCGTGGCGGACGTATTGACACCCCGCGATCTGCGGGCCCCTCAACGCAGCCTCGCTTGCGCTCGGCAGCTGCTACGACCCAAACCTTGGGGGTTGCCCGGTGAGCGTCAAGACGGTATCTACGGCCTTGGCGAGGCTGCGTGACGGACCTACAACCACCAAACATCCCAAAGCGGATAATCGTGAATACGCTTTACCAACCCCGCGCGCAGGGGGTTCAACACCACGTAACGCGCGAAGTCTTTCAAATCCTCCTCTCGCCGCACGCCACGATCATGATAGCCCTTCTGCCATAGCCGCCCTTTTCGACCCAGAGCCCGGTTGACCGCCAGGCTGCTGCGCGATTTAAGCCGGCACATCACTTCTGCCAAGGTCTTGTCCCGCAGTTGAACCAACCAATGCAGGTGGTCTGGCATCACGACGAATGCCAGGGAATCAACCCACTCATCTTCATGCGCGTCGCGAAACTGCCTGACAACCAGCCGTCCAAGCCGCCAATCATCAAAGATCGGTTCTCGTCGATTGACCACAGCGGTGAGCAAATACACCCCGCCCACCTGTGAAACCCGCCCTGTACGCAACCGTCCTGACTTGTTTGATATGAGCATTCCTTGCCCCGCTTTATTGAAAGGAGGCAAGGAAGCTACAGACAACAACGTCTAAACAGAGCGCCCATTGGGCGACGAAATGTTACCGATTAGCGGCCCATGCGAATGGTGTTCCAGACCCGCGTGCGAATCCGGTCGATATTCAGCGGCATCGCTTCCAGTGCGAACAACTTGCCCATCATGGCCTCGCTTGGATAGATCTTGGTGTCGCCCTTGATCTCTGGATCCACCAGGCTGTCCGCCGCGCTGTTGCCGTTGGCGTAATGCACCGAGTTGGTAATGTCCGCCATCACCTGGGGTTCCAGCAGGTAGTTCATGAACGCGTAGCCGGCCTTTTCATCCGGGGCATCGGCAGGCATGGCCACCATGTCGAACCAGATCGCGGCGCCTTCCTTGGGGATCTGATACCCGATCTTCACGCCGTTCTTGGCTTCCTTGGCGCGGCTTTCGGCCTGCAGCACATCGCCGGAGAAGCCGACGGCCACGCAGATATCGCCATTGGCCAGGTCGCCGGTGTATTTCGAGGAGTGGAAGTACGCCACGTAAGGCCGCACTTTCATCAGCAAGGCTTCCGCCTTTTTGTAGTCCTCCGGGTTCTTGCTGTGAGGCGCCAGCCCCAGGTAATTGAGGGCGATGGGCAACAGTTCCGGGCCATTATCGAGGATGGCCACCCCGCACTTGCTGAGTTTTTCCATGTACTCGGGCTTGAAGATCAAGTCCCAGGAGTCCACCGGAGCGTTATCCCCCAGCACGGCCTTGACCCTGTCGATGTTGTAGCCGATGCCGGTGCTGCCCCACAGATACGGGAAGCCATGGGCATTGCCCGGATCGTTGTTCTCCAATGCCTTGAGCAGCACCGGGTTGAGGTTTTTCCAATTGGGCAACTGGCTCTTGTCGAGCTTCTTCAAGGCGCCGCCCTGGATCTGCCGGGCCATGAAGTGGTTGGACGGAAACACCACGTCATAACCGGAGTTGCCAGTCATCAGCTTACCGTCGAGGGTTTCGTTACTGTCGTACACGTCGTAGCTGAAACCGATCCCGGTCTGCTTCTGGAAGTTCTTCGTGGTGTCTGGCGCAATGTAGCTCGACCAGTTGTAGATCTTCACCGTCTCGGCGGCCTGGCTGATAGAGGCCACCAACATCAAGGGCAACAGGGCAATGGCTTTCATGGTTCGATTTCCTGGCGGTTTTAGGGCTGTTTTTATGGCAGGCGATCAAGGATCAAAGCGTTACAGAATCAGTACGTAAGTCTTGCGCACGGTTTCCTGGATATCCCAGATTCCGGTGCTGTTGGCCGGCAACATCAGTGCGTCGCCGGCTTGTATGTGGACGGTTTCACCGTTGTCGGGGGTGAAGGTGCAGCGGCCCTGGATAAAGTGGCAAAACTCCTGGGATTTGATCTGCCGACGCCAGCGGCCTGGGGTGCAGGCCCAGATGCCGGTTTCGACGCCATCGCTGCGCTCTACGCTCAAGGTAGAGGCCACCGCAATCGGCTCGCCCAAGGGCACGGCCACGGGTGATGAATCCGGCAGGTGGGCATTCAGCGTGTCTTTGAATTGCGTGATGCTCATGGGGTTTTCCCGTGTAAGTGAAACGACTCAGTGCATGAACCCTTCCATGAACCTGGCCACGCCGGTCGCCAGCTTGCGGCGCCAAGGGGCGGTGTTGGGGTTGGCCAACACCTGGTCTTCATGGACAAAACTACGAATGATCGCGTTGTAACCCAGCCAGCGGCACGGTTCGGGTTCCCAGGCCTTGAGCGCGTCAAGACCGCGCTCGCGGATCACCCAGGGTTGATGGGTCAGGGGCGTGTCGCGCCCGAGGATCAAATCCGCCAGCGTGCGGCCCCCCAGGTTGGTGGCACCCACGCCCTCCCCGCCGTACCCGCCAGACAGCGCGATGCCGGTGTTGTGGTCACAGAGCATGTGCGGTCGGAAATTACGCGACATACCAAGGTTGCCGCCCCAGGAATGGGTAATCCGCACGTTCTTGAGCTGTGGGAAGAGTTCGCCGAACAGGTAGCGACGCAGCTCCACTTCGCTGTCAGTCAGATCGAAGTTGTGGCGCAACCTGCCAGCGAACTGGTAACCGCCGCGGGCACCGAACACCAGTCGGTTATCCGCCGTGCGCTGGCCATAGGTGACCTGGCGGCTGCTTTCGCCAAAGGCCTGGCCGTGGCGCAGGCCAATTTCGTCCCAGGTGCTGGCGGGCAGTGGCTCAGTGGCGACGATCAAACTCTGCACCGGCAACTGGTAGCGGCCCAAGGGCGGCAAGGTGTTCGCGTAACCCTCGACGGCGGGCACTACCCAACCGGCGCGCACACTGGCCGTCGCGGTGCGCAGGCTGCCGGACTGCCACTGGGTGACCGGACTTTTTTCGTAAATCGTCACGCCCAGGCGCTCCACGGCTCGCGCCAGCCCGCGCACCAGCTTGGCCGGGTGGATCGTCGCGACGTGGGGTGCATAAATACCGCCATAGGGTTTGGCGATGCGGATCTGCTCCGCTAACTGCTGCGGGCTCAGCCAGCGGTAATCGGCTTCGCTGAGGCCTTGGGCGTAGAGCTTGTCCAGGTAGGCCCGCAGGCTGGCCTCCTGCTCGGGGTAGCGTGCCGCGCAGTAAAGGGCGCCGCCCTTGCGGTAGTCGCAGTCGATGCCTTCGCGGGCCAGGACCTGGGCCACTTCATCGGGAATGCCGTGCAGCAGGTCGAAGGAGGCGCGGCGTTGTTCAGGTGCCAGGCCGGCCAGCAGGCGGTCTTCGCCCAACAGGTTGCCCATCAGCCAGCCACCGTTGCGGCCCGATGCACCGAAGCCGGCGGTTTGCGCCTCGATGATCGCGATTTTCAGCTCAGGTGCCTGGCGTTTCAGGTAGTAGGCGGTCCACAGCCCGGTGTAGCCGGCGCCGATAATGGCCACATCGACGTCCAGGTCGTGTTCCAGGGACGGCCGCGCCACCAGCGGGTCGTCCAGTTGGTCCATCCATAAACTGATGTTGCGCCATGCCGGCATGCCAAGCTCCCCACCCACGTTTCGATGGGGTGATCCTAGAGCCGGCGGTTATTCACTGTCTTGCGCGCGTGCACGCAGGGAAATTTGTTTGACGTAGGCCTTGGGCGATTGGCCGGTGTGCTGGCGGAAGGCGCTGTAGAACGCCGACAGCGAATTGAAACCGGCGGCAAAGGCCAGGTCGTCGACCTTGATCGGCGGCTGCGCCTTGTCCAGCGCGGCGAGCAAATGCTGCAGCCGCGCCTGGTTGACGTAGCGGTAGAAGCTTTGCCCGAGCACTTGATTGAGCAGGTAAGAAATCTGATTACGGCTGTATCCGCACTCCTTGGCGACCCGCTGCAGGTCCAGGTCCGGGTCCAGATACGCTTGCTTGCGTTCGAAATACTGCTGCAAGTCATTGGCCATATGCCCCAGTTGCTGGGGGGACAGGCCCAGGCGGCTGACGCTGGGGCGCTGGGCCTGGGACGGTTGTTCGTGCACCAATGAGGCGTATTCATTGACGCGCCAGATCAGCCCGTCGCGCACGGTGATGGCCTCGCTGGTACGGAATGACACCAGCCCCTGGCCGCCACGCAGGGTGATGCGGTACTGGATAAAGGCGGTATCACCGTCGGCGCGGATGCGGTCGGTGTGTTCAATCGCTTCGTCAGCCTGGCGGGGCATGCTGGCTTGCAGGTAGTCGCGCAGCTCGGCGTAACCGACTACGCGGTTCTGAAAAAAGTCGTGGTATTGGATATCCGGGTGGTAGTAGGACATCACCCCGTCCAAGTCACGATGGCGCCAGCACAGGTGATGACGTAACACCAGGTCACCCGTGGCTTGGGTGTGCAGGCAATCATCGTCAGGGGCGATGTCAGGCATGTTCGGCTCTGCGGCGGGGTAGACCGTGGAGATTGCCGAAATTCGCTGGTGCGTTCAATGGCCAGGCGCACTTTTGACTAATGGCTATTTGCCCAGGTTTCAGTAGGACCTGACCCACGTCAACCTTTAGGAAAACAACCGCCGAACGGGGCGAAAAAAGTCACCTCCGGTTGAGAACGAATGCTATTTTTGAAACCAACCCTGCCAAGACCAGTGACGGTCATGGCCCCCTGCCGCGAGCTAAAGGAAGCGCTCAATGAACAAGGTGGGCAACATGAATAAAGTGACGTTCCCCAACGCCTGCCAGCTGATGCGCTGGCATTTTCATCCGATGGGCTTCGAGGGCAGCATGGACGCGCCCGGCAGCATGATCGTGCGCCTCTTCGACCGTGCCAGCGGCGAAACGCTGATTGCCATCGCCGGCATTCCCTGTGCCACGGTAATGAATGCCGCCGACGTGGAGCGGATTATCGAGGCGGTGGAAGATGAGTTGGAGTCGTTTGTGCCGCCTTTGTCCCTTCGGGCGTGATCGATCAGCCTTTAGCTGCGTTGATCGTCAAAAAACGCTTTCTTCCCGTCTACACGCTCCGAGGCCTTAGGCATATTCACTGCCTGGCCTTCGGGCTTTTCCACATACCAGTAGCAATGGCTGACGGCCCGGGTGATGCCCACGTACGCCAGGCGCAGCACTTCGTCTTTTTGCGCCGAGTCATAGGGTTCGCTGTCGCCAGATTTACCCAGGCCAGCCATGCGATAGACCTGGTTCTTATAGGGCGAACTGGTCAGGTGCTGGCAATCTCCCAGCAGAAACACGGCGTCCGCCTGCAAGCCTTTAGCACTGTGATAGGTCAGCTGTTTCAACCTGCGTGACTGAGCCGGCAAGCTAGAATCCACATTAACTACTGACTGAATATGCTCTTTAATCAGTAGCTTATCGCTACTTTTTCGATACAGCATTAATACCGAATCGCCCTTTTGATAGTGCTCCAGCAACTGGCGACCCAGCGCCGCATCGTCACGTACCAGTACCTTGACTGGCTCCAACGCCTTGGGCGTGCCACTGGCCTTGGCTTTCTTGCCGGGGATGGCCGGCGCGGCGCGTACGATGTGCTCGGCAGCGTCGATGATGTGTTGGTGGCTGCGGTAATTCTCGCCCAGCATCACGCGGGTGGTGCTGGGTGACGGGAATTCCTGATCGAACTCCATGAAATACTTGGGCGAACTGCCCCGCCAGCCGTAAATCGATTGCCAATCATCGCCCACGCACAACAACGAAGAATACTGGGCACCGCGCCCCACGTGCATGGCCGGGCCACGGCTGCGGATTTCCCGCAGGCTGGCGCGGATCCACGAGACGATCTGCGGCGACACATCCTGGAACTCGTCGATCATCAGGTGCGACAACGGCCGTAGCAGTGGGTCGCTGAGCAACTTGAGGTTTTCCGGGGTGTTTTCGCCGAACAGCGAGAACATGCGGTTGTAGGTCATGATCGGCGGCGACTGATCGAGTAGATGATCTTCCAGGGCTTTCCAGAAAATGCTCAAGGCCTCGAAGAAGAAACGGTCAGGATCGTCCTTGGCGAAGGTCATCTTGCCCACGGCCGTCGGCACGTCCAACCCAAGGTTTTCGATAAAGCCGGCGGCCATGACAAAACTGTCCAGCAACGGCGCGGACGCCAGTTCGCCTTTGACCTTGTAATCAAACCCAGGGCCCGCGCAGGCATCCCCCGCCAAACTGCTTAAAAGGCGCTTGGACGATTCGTAGCTATCAAGCCAAATCAATGGCTTACGGCAGAAAGCTTGAAACAGGGTGCGCTTAACCGCCCATTCCGCACGCACTGACAGCTTGGCATTGGGCCGGCTGAGCTGGGCGTTTTCCCGGGAATCGAATCCCAGCACCACCCACGCGTCCAGCTCGGGGATGTAACCATGGCAATGGAACTGAGCGCCGTTGATCTCGATAGTCTGGCGATTGGATTCAATGCCCTTGATCGGCCACGCGCCAGCGCGAAGCCACAGGTCTTCGATCACGTCGCAGAGCTCTTCATCGCGTTTGGCCGCCAGTTCGGTCACTGCCATGCGCTTTTGCACATCCGGGTGATCACGTTCCAGCTCCTTGAGCTGCAGGCCATGCCGGGCCAATGGCGCGATCAGCTCTCGAAAGCGCGGGTGCTGGCCGTGTAGCCGGTGGTAGCAGGCATTCATCTGCTGACGCTGGGCGTCGTTGATGCGCAGGTCGAACGGGTTACTGTCAGCATCCTCGACACCCGCGTTCAGGTTCTCGAACGCTTGCAGACGCTCAAACCCCGGCAGGCTGCGGACCATCGGGAGGATGCGCGAGTGAAAAGTGCGCACCACCGCCTGAGCCTCTTTCAGGTCAAGGGGTTGCCCCCACAGGCCAAGAATCTCCATGAGCTTGTTGATGAAGTCTTTGCGCGATTCGCGGGTGAAGGTCACCACGGTCATCGAGCTCAATTCAAAGCCCAGGTAATGGGTGAGCAGCAGGATGCGCAGGACCAGCGAGGTGGACTTGCCTGCACCGGCGCCGGCGATCACGGAGGTGGACGGCGTGTCGCTGAAAATCATCTTCCATTGCGCCACACTGGGCTGGGCATGGGCCGGCAGCAAGCGGGCGACGTCGGCCTTGATGCGTTTCTTCACGTGCGCCGTCAGGGGCAGGCGCCAATCATCGAACAGACTGTCATCAATACCGGGCGCACGGTGCTCATCGGGGCGAAAGTCGCGGATCAGCAGGACTTGGCGGCCCTCCTCGATGCCATCGGCCTTGCCTTCGCGATAACCATATTCCACACCCGCTTCGTGACCACTGCGAAAACCGTCAGCCTGCCCGTGCAACCAGGAAAACCGGTGCTGTGCGCGCAATCGGGTCAGCCCATGGCCGAACAGGCGCGCGGCCAGGCGCTTGAGCAAGGGCATTTGCGCCAACGGGCGCAGTTCGGGAGGCAGATCAGGCTTGTGTTGCGGCACGCGGACTCCTGCGGTGAGCTAGGGGGTGACAAGGGCGCCATGGTCGCCGGAATCGGCGCTCAGTTCCAGCCAATTGCTTTGTTGTCATGCAGTTAGGCGATGAAATGAAAGTTAAAACGCCACTAACCAATCGATTCAGCTGATAGGAATCAGGCATTTTTTACGCTTTTTATCGATCATGCCCTGCTGGATCATAGGCGCCATCAACAGGAGACGATCATGCTGGAACTTCGACCTTTCAACTCCCTGGGCGGCGCCCACCATGGCTGGCTTGACGCCCATCACCATTTTTCGTTCGCCGAGTACCACGACCCCAAGCGTATGCACTGGGGCAATCTTCGCGTGTGGAACGACGACATCATCGCGCCAGGCACGGGCTTTCCACAGCATCCGCACCGTGACATGGAAATCATCACCTATGTGCGCGAAGGTGCCATCAGCCATGCCGACAACCTGGGCAACAAGGGCCGGACTGAAGCCGGTGACGTGCAGGTCATGAGTGCAGGCACCGGGATCGCCCACAGCGAATACAACCTGGAAGCGACGCCGACCCGGATTTTCCAGATCTGGATTATCCCGAATGAAGCCGGTTTGCCGCCGTCCTGGGGCGCCAAGCCGTTCCCGAAAGGTGAGCGTGAGGGGTTTGTGACCCTGGCCAGCGGCAAAAGCGGTGACAGCGAAAGCCTGCGCATCCGCGCTGATGCCCGCCTGGTGGCAGCCAACCTGAAAGCCGGGGAAACGGCAGAGTACCGCCTGGACACTGGACGCCGTGCCTATCTGGTGCCGGCCAAGGGTGTGATTGAAGTCAATGGCTTGCGAGTGCAAGCGCGAGACGGTGTTGCGGTTGAGGACGAGCAGGTGCTGCGGGTAACGGCGGTTGAAGACAGCGAGATCGTGCTGGTTGACCTCGCCTGATGTCGGAGTAGCCCACGTAGATGGGCAATCGCAAGTTTCGGGTCGTAGCTGTCGAGCCTTGGCGAGGCTGCGTGGCGGATGTATTGACACCCCGCGATCTGCGGGGCGCCCAACGCAGCCTCGCTTGCGCTCGGCAGCTGCTACGGGGGTTGCGGGGTTACTGCGAAATGGCGCCGTCCACCAGGACCTGGGCCTCTTCAACCAGTTGCTTGAGGTGATCTTCGCCAATAAAGCTCTCGGCGTAGATCTTGTAGATGTCTTCGGTGCCCGATGGCCGTGCGGCGAACCAGCCGTTTTCGGTCATCACCTTCAGGCCGCCAATGGCCTGATTGTTACCCGGCGCATGGCTGAGGATCTGCTGGATGCTTTCCCCGGCCAGTTGGGTAGAGGTCACCTGCTCCGGCGACAGTTTGCCCAACAACGCCTTCTGCGCCGGGGTGGCTTTGGCATCCACACGAATAGCGAACGGCTCACCCAGCGCATCAGTCAGGCCACGGTAGATCTGGCTCGGGTCCTGGCCTTTGCGCGAGGTCATTTCTGCGGCGAGCAGCGCCGGGATCAGACCGTCTTTGTCGGTGCTCCATACGGTACCGTCTTTGCGCAGGAATGACGCACCCGCGCTTTCTTCACCGCCGAAACCCAGCGAACCCTCGAACAAACCATCGGCAAACCACTTGAAGCCTACTGGCACTTCGTACAGGCGGCGGCCAATGCGCGCCGCCACGCGATCAATCAACCCGCTGCTGACCACGGTCTTGCCCACGGCCGCATCGGCGCGCCAGTCGGGACGGTTCTGGAACAGGTAGTCGATGGACACCGCCAGGTAGTTGTTCGGCGCCAACAGGCCACCAGACGGGGTAACGATACCGTGACGGTCGTGGTCCGGATCGCAGGCGAAGGCCACGTCGAAACGCTCCTTGAGCCCGATCAAGCCCTGCATGGCGTAGCTGGAAGACGGGTCCATGCGGATCTGTCCATCCCAGTCGACGCTCATGAAGCGGAAGGTGGAATCGACTTCAGTGTTCACCACGTCCAGATTCAACCGGTAGTGCTCGGCAATCGCCGACCAGTAGCGCACCCCTGCTCCACCCAATGGGTCAACGCCCAGGCGCAGATCAGCGCTGCGGATGACGTCCATGTCGATCACGTTGATCAGGTCGGCCACGTAGCTGTTGAGGTAGTCGTGGCGACGGGTGGTGTCGGCCTTGAGTGCCTGGGCGTGGGTGATGCGCTTGACCCCGGCCAGTTTATTGGCGAGCAACTCATTGGCTTTGGCTTCGATCCACTTGGTCACGTGGGTATCGGCCGGGCCGCCGTTGGGTGGGTTGTACTTGTAGCCGCCACTTTGCGGCGGGTTGTGGGACGGCGTGATGACAATGCCGTCAGCCAGGCCGCTGGTACGGCCGCGGTTGTAGCAGATGATGGCGTGGGAGATCGCCGGGGTCGGCGTGTATTCGTCGCCTTCGGCCAGCATCACGTGAACGCCGTTGGCCGCCAACACTTCCAGGGCGCTGGCGCCGGCTGGGGTCGACAGGGCGTGGGTGTCCAGGCCGACAAACAGTGGGCCGTTGATGCCCTGGGCTTCACGGTACAAGCAGATGGCCTGGCTGATGGCGAGGACGTGCCATTCGTTGAAGCTCAGCTCGAAGGAGCTGCCACGGTGGCCGGAAGTACCAAAGGCCACGCGCTGGGTGGAGATCGCTGCATCAGGCTGGCCGGTGTAATAGGCCGTCACCAGTCGCGGGATATCCACCAGCAACTGGGCTGGCGCCGGTTTGCCCGCAAAAGGACTGATTGTCATGCATGAACCTCGGAAAGAAGGATATGGAAAAATCGCAGTTTACTAAGTGTTGGACTACGGTGCGACGGTATAGATCCTACAACCGTCAGAGAAACTTCACGCAGTCTGCGCCTGCCGCAGCGCTTCACTCAACGCTGCCAGGGCAACATCCAGGCTGGCTTGCCCACGAAAAGCATGGCTCAAGCGCAAGTTCTGATAATGCAACCCGCTGACACTGAACAGCTCGCCGGGTGCAATGACCACTTGCTGCGCCAGCAAACGCTGGAACACCTGGCGCATGTCCACTGCGCGGGTGGACTGCAGCCAGCAGGCGGCGCCTGCGTTCGGCATGCGGCAGGTCACCTGGTCGCCCAAGTAATGCAGCAGGCGCTGACTCATCTGCGCGGCTTGCTCGCTCAGCTGTTGGCGCAATGTGCCCAGATGCTGATCAATCCGTCCGTTTTGGTACAGGCGCGCAATCGCACGCTGGCGGATCGACGACAAGCGGAATGAGCGCAGCAGGAACTGGCGCTGCAATTCATTGCTCATGCGTCGGGACAGTAGATAACCGTAAGACGCTTCCGAGCCAAGTGTGTTCTCGAATGAAGAAAACACGATCAGTCGCTCAGGGTTCACTTCTTCACGCAATGCCGGCTGCGGCGCGCCGAAACCCAGCTCACCAAACGTATCGTTTTCCAGCAACCAGCACCCGTACTGGCCCAGCAACCGGGCCGCGTCCAGGCGATCGTCGACCGACATCGCCACGCCAGAGGGCAGGCTGACCGTGGAGGAGAACAACACCAGATGCACCGCCTCTTCACGCAGCAGCCTTTCCAATGCGGCGCGATCCAGGCCGCCCTCCGGCGTCCAGGGAAGTTCGATGATGTGCACCCCGGCGTCCTGCAACAGGCGCAGGATCAGCCAGTCGCAGGGCGATTCCACAATCACGGTGGTGCCGCGCAGGCCCAGCACTTCGATCAGAATGTCGAGCACGCCGCGCAGGTCGGCACCGATATACACGTCGTCAGCATGCCAGCAGTGCGTTGGCGACGAGGTATACCGGGCCGCCAACGCCGCCCGCAATTCCCACACACCGCAAGGCTGGGACCACGGCTGCAGATGCGATGGAGGCTGGCGCACGAGCTCACGCTCCAGCCTCAGCAATGTTTCATCCAGGGAGCCAAGCAACGCCGGCTCGTCGCTACTGAGCACCACCATGCCGGGGCGCCGAGCTGCCGCGTAGAGGCGGTCGAGCAGGTCCCCGCCGCTCCACGCCAAAGGGTTTATCGACTTTGGCCAAGCGTAGTACCCCGACTTGGCCACTGAATAGACCCTGCCCTCCTTCTCCAGCAGCGCGTAGGCGTACTGGATCGTTGAAATCGACACGTTCAGGCGCACGGCCAACTGCCGCAATGACGGCAATTTTACCCGGGTGTCGGTACTGGCTTCGTTGATCAGGCTGATCATGTAGCGATAGACCGCCTGATACGCAAAGTCCGCCTGACGCTCCGTGCGCGGCGTCATCGCTCGGACAATTGCACAGTCTGGGCGGCGCCATGGGTCCTTGCGACTGGACGCCTGCGTTTAACACTGAGCCGCGGCCGCTTGCCGTACAGGTGCTGCAACAAGCACAGGGGCAAGCCGCTGGTGTCCGTTACCCACTGTTGCAGCATCTCGGCGCAGGGTTTGCCCTGAAGGACTTTGTGCAACTCGGGCAGCGCCACCAGCATGCCCGGATGGCATTGGCGCAAATAGCCTTCCAGTCGCTCGCCGTGATGAAGAAACGGCGAGAACAACAGGCAGGTCAGTTGGGTTTCATCCAGGCCAAAGAACTGTTGTGCGTAAGTAGCCGACAGAATGCGGCCTTCACGGGTCCCGACCTCCGCGAGCACATCGTCGGGCATGCGCAGACGGCGCAGGTAAGAAGCGGCTTGCTGCACAAAGTCTTGCACCCCTTCTTCATACTCCAGCTCACGTAGGCTCTCGGCCTGCAGTCCGCGCAGATGAGCCATCAGCAACGGATTGGAATAAGCCGGATGGCTAAAGTGAAAGCCCAGCGGGTCCGGCGTATAGGCCATGAACTCGGTCAACAAGGTTGTCGACATGAGGTCGACATCTTCCAGTAGATCGGCGATGCCGATGTAGGCCAAGTGACGATGCCCCGCCTTGCTCGGGTTATCGCTCGCCACATAATGCTCACCGAACAGATCCCGGTAATAGCCATCGCTCCACTCGTCCATGCACGCGAACAACGCGTTGAGCGAGGATGGATAGCCATTTGGCACGGCGAGGCCCGCGTTCTGGGCGGTTTTCTTGAGCCAGGCAAAAAACTGACGCTGTTTGCGCGGGGAGTCGCCACTGACCAGTGCATGGACGCCGCCATTGCAGGTGGTGACCCGCTGGTAGAAATCACCCATAGCCAGGTAAGTGTCGTTACACAGTGTGGCGCGGCAGTCGCCCGCGCTCAGGTGACCCATCATCAACATATTGCGTTGGCTGGCCTCACGCCCGGCCGCCGAGGCGGGGCGGTGGTGATTGAAGGGCTGTACTTCCCGGTTTTCCACCACCAGCAACTCGACGCGCGGATCGTCATGCAGAAACAAGCGACCATAGCCGCAATTGATCGTTTCGAGGTGCCCCTCAGTCATGCCCGCGTGCCGCAACGTCGCGACTCTCAGTTCAAAGGTGCGCGGCGCCCGGCCGGCAATGGTCAATTGGGCCGCGCGCAGTAACGCCAGGGTATAGCTGCTGACTTCGCCCCCGCTGTGGGCGACCAACACTTTGAAATTCCCCACCTGCTCCATGCCCCCTGCCGCCACAACGATCCGTTGGACCAGTAATTGAAGAGCCGTGCGGCTCGCGCGATTAAGGTGCCCAATCAAACGCTGCAGAACTTGCTGATAAACATGATTCATAGCTTGTTCGTGAATAGTGCTCATAGTTCTACTACCCGAGTTGAAATATCAGTTTCGAGCAACTACTGACCGTATCTGCCCGACCTATTGTGCGTGTAGGAAAATCGCGCACCGCGTTGTGCGTCGATGGATAAACACTAGCACCGCGCAACAAAACGACATGGATCTCCGTGGGTGCTCACCTCAACACTGAGACCATGCAACCCAATGAATTTAAAGGGTTTATCTTGATAAAAGCGCACCCTTAGGACTCTTCCGACAAGCTCCTACGCATTTTTAACCAACCTTTTAAAGAAGTGTCCGACAAACCAGACTCAAGCAACTTTCTTTTTGTGCAAGCCGGCAGCTTGTATGAAAGTACCTGCCTTGCGGAGTTCGCATGTTCGCCGCACTCATCGTTCAAATAACTACTTGATTCAATCATTGCTCAATCCTTGAGATGAAAGTGAAGGCGCAATTATCAGCGTTGTAATAATGATTAATAGATACAGAAGCTGGCCGAAAACCAGTGCAGATGAGCGACCGTTGGCACGTAAATGTCGCGCACACAAAGACGCCGCGCTGGGATTCAGGGCGGCGTCAGGGAGGAACAGCAGGATTTAGGGGCTAACGTGCCAGGTCGGCACCTTTCGGGGCGGGCGGGTTAAGCCCTGTCAAATGGCGCATTTGCCCCCTTCACTCAGACACGGGAGCATTCATTTACGAATACTCCTACAGCTCAAACAGCCGCAACCTGCAACGCAACACGCTCGCGGCATGGGCATTCGTCCATATAACGGTGGGCTTCCACGAACTGATTGAACGGGAATACCGTGGTTTTCAACGGCACCAGCACGCGGTCGGCGGTCAATTGGTTGATATCACGCAACGCACGCTGTAACGCCACCTGATCCTGGATGATGCCCAGCTCCGGTTTGCCGGTGAAGTTACCGATGCAGTGTACGAAGAACTGAATATTCTTCTGGAACGCCGCGCACGCTGGGAACGGCGTCTGGTTTCCGCCCTGTAAGCCATACAGCACCAGGCTACCTCGGGGTGCCAGCACGTCGCCGAGCAAGGACATCTGCGGGCCGCCCAAACCATCGAAGACCACGTCGACGCCGCGGTTGTCGGTGAACTTGTTGATTTGCATCAGCAGGTCCTGCTCTTCGGTGGCGATCACCTTCTCTGCCCCAAGGGACAACAGGTAGTCACGCTCGGTGCTGTCCTTGGTCGCGGCAATCACCCGCACACCCAAGGCCTTGCCCAGCTGTACAAAGGACGGACCGGCGCAGTGACTGGCGTCGGTGACCAGCGCAAATTGCCCCGGTTTGACCCGGGCCAGATCCATATAGGCAAAGTAAGCAATCAACAGCGGCGTGTAGTGCACGCTGGCTTCGATAGGGCTCAAGACGTCCGGGTAGCGGGTCAGGGCCGAACGGGGCAAGACGATCTGCTCGCCATACACCGGATAATCATTGGGGCTCTCGGCCGGAAAACTGGCCACTTTATCGCCCACTGCCAAGTCATCTACGCCTTCGCCAAGGGCGACAACCACACCGGCCATCTCATGGCCCAGGCCTGATGGAAGACGGGCATGGGACGATGCCAGGTTCTGGCGCCACAAAATGTCATACCAACTGATGCCAATCGCCTCGACACGCACCTGCACTTCGCCCGGTGCGGGCTGCGCGGCTGCATGCTCTTCGCATTTGAGCACCTCGGCCGGACCAAACTTGTGAAAACGGATCGTGCGGGACATCGCAAACCTCGTCAAAGTAACCTCTATTGCCATGAACTTTATCTGGGCTTTGCGGGTAAGACCACAGGTCGCCATTAATAGTCGACATGCCTGTCATTGATTCCACGTATAAGGAATAGACCTCAACCATCGTAGGAAAAGTCAATTATCCTGTGCAGAGTACCAGCCTTTCCCCGTAAGATTAATGCTGGTCATCGTTTGTATGTGGCCGCTCTCGTCAAGTCAGCTGACTCTTCCAGGACACAAGATGAACCGTAACGACCTGCGTCGTGTCGACCTTAACCTCTTGATCGTATTCGAAACCTTGATGCACGAGCGCAGTGTGACCCGCGCCGCCGAGAAGCTATTCCTCGGCCAACCGGCCATCAGTGCGGCATTGTCACGCCTGCGCGGGCTGTTTGACGACCCGCTGTTTGTGCGCACCGGCCGCAGCATGGAGCCCTCGGCCCGTGCGGTGGAAATCTTCGCCCTGCTCTCCCCGGCCCTGGACTCGATTTCCACCGCCGTCAGCCGCGCCGCCGAGTTCGACCCGGCAACCAGCACCGCCGTGTTCCGTATCGGCCTGTCCGACGATGTTGAATTCGCCCTGCTGCCCCAACTGCTCAAACGCCTGCGCGCCGAAGCCCCAGGCATCGTACTGGTGGTGCGTCGCGTGAATTACATCCTGATGCCAGGCCTGCTGGCTTCCGGCGAAATCTCCATTGGCGTCAGCTACACCGCCGACCTGCCGGCCAACGCCAAGCGCAAAGTATTGCGCCGCAGCCTGCCCAAACTGCTGCGTGCCGACAGCGTCCCCGGCGCCCTGAGCCTGGACGACTTCTGCGCCCGCCCCCATGCCCTGGTGTCATTTGCCGGGGACTTGAGCGGGTTTATCGATGAAGAGTTGGAAAAGCTCGATCGCAAACGCCACGTGGTCCTGGCCGTACCGCAGTTCAACGGCCTGGGTACCTTGCTGGCGGGCACCGATATCCTCGCCACCGTGCCGGATTATGCCGCCGAAGCGCTGACATCGGCCGGCGGCTTGCGCTCCGAAGATCCACCGTTGCCGGTGCGTTCATTTGAACTGCACATGGCGTGGCGCGGCTCGCAGGATAATGATCCGGGGGAGCGGTGGCTTAGGTCGCGGATTCAGATGTTTTTTGGCGATCCTGAGAGTCTTTAGGCGTTGTCGGGAAGGCTGTTAATCCTGATCATTTCTGCCTTTTGATAGACCATAGAGGTCCATTTACTTCCAGTGGATGGCTACATTGGGGGGCATATCTGAGGGCATGCTCTGGATGGTTTTAAAAGGATGCCCCCTCTAAGCCGAAGCTCCCTTCCCTCTTGGTCAGTTGGATCAAGAGTTCGACAACCATCGACCCCAGCTTTCTTATTATCGACTACTCAGGTTAAACAAAAATAAATCGGCAGACGTTCAATCACTATGGCAACGATCCGGCGTCCTGCAAAATCAGGTCGGCGCCCTTCTCCGCCACCATCAGGACTGCGGCGTGGGTATTGCCGCTCGTCACATTGGGAAAAATCGACGCATCGACAATGCGTAGACCATCGAGACCATGGACTTTAAGCCGTTTATCGACCACTGACTTCTGTACATCCGCCCCCATCGCGCACGAGCCGCACAGGTGGTAGATCGAACCGCTGTTTTCGCGAAAGTACTGCAGCATCTGTTCATCGCTTTCGACCACCGGCCCCGGGAGGACTTCAGCAACCGTGATGCCTTTCAAGGCCGGCGCCTGCATGATTTTGCGCATCAGCCGACTGCCTTGGATCACTTCGTCGATGTCCTTTCGCGTACTCAGGTAATTGGGATCGATCAGCGCAGCGTCTCGAGGGTTATTCGACTGGATCTCGATATGCCCCCGACTCGTCGGCCGGCACGGGTTGAAACATAGCAGGAAGCCGGAATACGGCTCGGGCTTGAGGCTGGCCTTGTTGTTCTTCGGGATCTGGTACGACAGCGGATTGAAGTACAGTTGCAGGTTCGGGTTGGTCTGCGACTCGTTGCCACGGAAGAAACCACCGGCCTGGTTGACGCTCATCGCCAAGGCACCCTTGCGGGTCAGCAGGTATTTAAGGCCGAGCTTGAACTGCCCGAACAGCGAGCTGAGCTGGTCATTGAGCGTCGGAATGTTCGCCTTGTAGTAATAGCTGACGCACAAGTGATCTTGAAGGTTCTGCCCCACCGCCGGCAGGTGTTTGACGAGCGGAATCTGGTGCCTGGCCAGTAACGCCTGATCGGCGACACCGGATAGTTGCAGAATCTTCGGTGTGTCAACGGCACCGGCGCAGAGGATCACCTCCTTGCGCGCCTGGAAGGTGCGGACCACGCCGTGTTGGGTCACGGAAATGCCGCTGGCCCGCACGTTCTCGAACAATACCCGATCGACCAGTGCGTAATGCTCGACCGTCAGATTCGGGCGGCTGAGTGCGGGATGCAGATGCGCAAAACTACTGGAACTGCGCTGGCCGTCCTTGGTGTTGACATCGTAGATACCCGAGCCTTCAAAGTTCGGCCCGTTGAAGTCGTCACTCTGCGGGTAACCGAGTTCATCGCACCCCTTGAGAAACACATCGCAGATCGGATGGGTCTCTCCCTTCATCGGAGTGATGCTGATCAGGCCGCTGCCGCCGTGATATTCGCTTTCGCCCGATGGGTGATTTTCCAGTTTGCGAAAATACGGCAAAACGTCCTTGAAACCCCAGCCATCGTTGCCGTTGGCGGCCCAGTCATCGAAGTCATGGGCTTGACCACGGACGTAGATCATCGCATTGATCGAGCCCGAACCGCCCTGGACCTTACCGCGCGGAGCATAAATTTCACGATTGTTGAGCTGCTTCTGCGGCTGGCTGTAGTACATCCAGTTGAAGGTCGGGTTGTAATACATCTTGGCAAAGCCGACAGGGATCTTGAACCACAGCGAACTGTCCTTGCCGCCCGCTTCCAGCAGCAGCACCGTGTATTTTCCGCAGGCCGATAGCCGGTTGGCGAGGATACAGCCGGCCGCGCCGGCGCCAGCGATGATGTAGTCGTATGTCATGCACGGTTACCGCGTAAGTCGTTATTAAAAAAACACCCATTCCCGCAACTGAAAGACGGGAAATACCGTCAGCCTCTGGCCGGCGATGTGTCTTTGACGTCTGCCGGGGCCGGTGCCATTTGCAGGTGCAAACGCTCACCGGTATAGGGCGAATGGCTGCGCACCACGTCCATGTTCAGCTCCACCCCAAGGCCGGGCTCGGTGGACGGAATGATGTAGCCGTCCTCCCATTGCAGTGGCTTGGTCAGGACTTCGGCGTGGAATCCACCCCAGGTCATGATGCTCTCCTGGATGAGGAAATTCGGGGTACAGGTTGCCAATTGGAAACTCGCCGCCGCGCCAATCGGCCCGTTATAAAGATGCGGTGCGATCTGCGCGTAATAGGCCTCGGCCATGCTCGCGATCTTCTTGGCTTCCAGCAGCCCGCCGCAGCGGGCCACGTTCATTTGTAGAATCGACGCACCGCCGGCCTGCAACAGCTTGAAGAATTCGTACTTGGTGGTCAGCCGCTCGCCCGTAGCAATCGGAATGGTGGTCTTGGCCGCAACTTGCGCCATCGCCTCCTCCTGACCCGGTGGCACTGGCTCTTCAAACCATAACGGGTCGTACTTCTCCAGGCGCTTGGCCAGGCGAATCGCCGAGGACGGGACCATTTGCCCATGGGTGCCGAACAACAGGTCGCACTTGTCGCCCACCGCTTCGCGGATCTTTCGGCAGAAGGTTTCGCAGCGCTCCAGTACTTCCAGCGAAATCTGGTGACCGGAGTACGCGGTGTACGGCCCGGCCGGGTCGAACTTCACGGCGGTGAAGCCTTTATTCATGTTCTCGATAGCGCATTCGGCAGCCAGGTCCGGGTCGTCATAGTCGTACTCACCCTGGCTGTTGACCGGGTACAGGTAGGTGTAGGAACGCAGACGCTCATTGACCTTGCCGCCAAGCAATTCATAGACCGGCTTGTTCGCCGCTTTGCCGATGATGTCCCAGCAGGCCATCTCCAGGCCGCTGACCACGCCCATCATGGTCAGGTCGGGACGCTGGGTGAAGCCGCTCGAATAGGCCTGACGGAAAAAGCGTTCGATGTGATGCGGGTCGTGGTTGAGCAAGTAGCGTTCAAACACGTCTTCGATGATCGGCAGCATGGCTTTGGGGCCGAAGGTCGCAGCGTAGATTTCGCCGACACCTTCAATGCCGCAATCGGTCTTGAGCTTGACGAACAGCCAATACATGCCGCCGATATGCGGTGGCGGGACGGCAACAATATGGGTTTCAAGGGCGACGATTTTCATCTCAGGCACCTGTTTTATTCGAAGATTGACGATTGATACGCGCACGCAAGGTCAGGGCCGCGAGGGTCCCGATCAGGCCGACGGAGGCGATGTAGCCGAAATACAGCTTGTAGCCAAGGGCGCCGGGGAAGTGCTCGGTGAGGTAGCCGTTGATCAATGGAATGAAGGCATCCGGCAGGTAACCGACCACCGAGACGATGCCAATGGCCAGGCCGGTGATGCGCAAAGGAATGTTGCAGGTGTCGAGGATCGCCCAGTACAAACCGCGAATCGCATATGTCATCAGGCCGATGAAGATCACCGTACCGACCAGCAGGCCTATGCTGTTGAGCGCCGGGAACACGATCAGGCCGACCATCGCCAACGTAGCGAGGAACAGCGCCACGATCAGCACCGAGATGTTCGAGAACTTGTCACCGAGCCAGCCGCCACCGATACCGCCAATCGGGCGCATCCACAGTTTGATGGTGGTGATGGTGCCGGCCATGACGGCGGTCATGCCGCCGCCCTGCAAATAATCGGAGAAGCTGTAGGTCGCCCAGAAGATGTGGTAACCGCAGAACACGATGGCCGTCACCAACCACAGCTCAGGGATTTTTACCAGTATGGTCAGGTCGCCGAGCAGGTTGTATTTGCCCTTTTCCACCGGCGCGGTGTCCTCCATCGCCTTCGGATCCTTGATCAGCACCAGCACACAGCCGATGGCAATACAGGTGAAGGCATAGAGGTAGACCACGTGCTTGAAACCTTCTGCGGCGGACTCGCCACGGGTTTCTGTGGCGAAGGCAAACAGCCCCAGGGCGACCGTTGCGAGCAGCGCTTCGACCAGGCCGCGACCACCGTCGAGGATGCCGAAGAACCGGCCCTGTTCAGTGTGATGAGCAATCATCTTCACCCGCTTGAGCACCGAGGCCCAGAACGTCAGGCCGGTGGTCAGGCCCCAGCAACCGAAGATGATCATCAAACCGGCCATCGACGGCCCCGTGGAGTACCAAAGTCCCAAGGCTCCGGTGGCCACCAGCGAAAAGAAAATCAAAAACCGCGGGGCGATCCGGTCGGCCAACCAACCGCTCGGCAAATAGCTAAGCAGGAAAATCGTACCGAGCATCGAGTACAGATAACCCAATTCGCTGTGGTTGATTTGGAACACCTCGAGCATGGTGGTCTGGTAAACCTGGCGCAGGTACAGTATCGGGTAGATCGCCCCGGCGGCCAGTACCAACAGCATTAACTGGATGTAGCGACTTCCCTTGTCACTGCGGCTTTTTGCACCCGCGTTCGAACCCTGAACAGCGGCAACAGTGGTTGCAGGCTTGGACATCTATGAGACCTCGGGCAACCCGGTGGTCCGGGCGCCCCAATAATTGTTTTTATAGGTTTGGAGCAGTAGCAAGCGCAAAGCTACAAGCGGCAAGTCAGAGCCGGCTGCCGTTCGCTTTTACTTGCCGCTTGAAGCTTGGAACTTTAGCTGCCGGTCTAGTACTTCATCACCACAAGTCGGGTCTGAGTGAATTCGAGCATGCCGTGCTTGCCGTCATCACCGCCCAGGCCCGAGCGTTTCCACCCGGCGTGGAAGCCCTGGTAAGGGTCGGCCGGGGTCCGGTTGACGTACAACTCACCGGCCTCGATGGTGTTGGCGACTTTCAGAGTGGTGCGGTAGCTCTCGGTGTACAGCACCGACGACAGGCCGAACTGGTGATCGTTGGCCATGGCCAACGCTTCGTCGATATCGCGGTACTTGAGCACTGGCAGCACCGGGCCGAAAATTTCTTCCTGGATAATTTCCATGTCCTGGCGACAGTTGCTCAACAGCGTCGGCGGGTAGAAATGGCCGTTGCCCTCAGGAATGAAACCGCCTGCTTCCAGTACCGCACCGTCGGAGACGGCGCGCTCGACCATGGCGTGGATGTTTTGCTGCGAGCTTACGTTGACCAACGGGCCCATCAGGCTCGCGTCGGTGGCACGGTCGCCAAACTTAACGGCGATGATTTTGGCTTTGAGCAACGCGAGAAATTGCTCGTAGACACTTTCCTGCACGTAAACCCGCTCCACCGCCGTGCACAACTGACCGCAGTGAGTGGTCTTGGAAGCGACGATAGCGCTGGCGGCAGCTTCAAGGTCAGCGTCGGCTTCAATGATTGCCGGGGTTTTGCCGCCCAGCTCCAAGGACGGCTTGGCAATGTTGGCCTTGCAATAGTCGAGCACGATCCGCCCGGCGTTGACGCTACCGGTCAGGGTGATCAAGCCGACGGCTTTGTGGGTGCAGACCGTTGCGGCGGTAGCATGGTCCATCGTCAGTATGTTGACCACGCCGGCCGGTAAACCGGATTGCTGCACAGCCTTGGCGATTTCAAACGCCGAGGTCGGGGTGTTGTTACTCGGGCGCACCACCACGGTATTGCCGGCAATAAGCGCCGGGGCGATTTTGCGCAGCAAGGTGTAGACCGGGTAGTTGAACGGAATCAGGCAGGCGACCACACCAATCGGCTCGCGGTGCAGGAAGAGGTTTTCGTTCGGGGTATCGCTGGGGATGATCTCGCCTTCGATCCGCCGAGCCCATTCGGCGTGGTAGCGGGTGATTTGCGCGGCGTAACGGGCTTCGTTGCTGGCGTCGCTGACACTTTTGCCGGACTCGGCGGCCAAGGCGGCACCGATGCGCTCGGCGCAGGCCTCCAGGGCGTCAGCGAATGAGCGCAAGTGCTCGGCGCGTTCGATGCCGGTGAGCTTGCCCCAGCGCTTCTGGGCGGCGGCGGCAGCCTCAACGGCGGCGGTTGCTTCAGCGCTGGTGGCGGCCGAGACCTTACCCACCAAGGCTTCGGTGGCCGGGTTGTAGACCGCAATCAGCGCATCGCTGGCAGGCTCAATGAAGTGACCGTTTACAAAGTTTCGCTCAAGTCGCATGTGAATCGCCCATCGTTGTTTTTATCCAGTTCCCGCAGTTTTGGCATCCTGAGGGGGTTGAACAAACGATTTATTGAGCGGGGTAACATTCAAAAAATGCAGGTTACGCGAGAAGCAATCAAATTTCCCGTGAAGGTTGGGGGTCAACCGGCGGCGGTGGAGGGTTCGAGCTGCCTTTGCGCCAACCAGATTTCCTCCTGCAACCACTGGCTGAACACCTGCAATTGCGGCATCAAGGTCTGCTCCGGCCGAGTCACCAACCAGTAGGATTGATGCCCTTCCACATGCACGTTCAGTACCTGGGTCAACTGCCCGCTGGCCAGCTCCGGGGCAACCATGTGCCAGTCGGCAATGGTGATGCCCAAGCCGTCGGTGGCCGCACGAATCGCCAGGTCCAGCAGGTCGAATTCATAACCGCCCTGGGTATCCACGCCGCTGATTTTCGCCGCGTCGAGCCAGTGTTTCCAGGTCAGATAACGCTGGTCTTCCCGGGCCAATACATGCAGCAAGGTCAGGCGATTAAGGTCGATGCCGCGCTCACTCCATTCCCGCGCATACAAGGACGGAGCACACACCGCAATGTGCCGTTCCTGGAGCAGCAGTGAGCTGTCCAGCCCATCCCATTCGCCATCGCCAAAGCGGATCGCGCAGTCCAGAGTGCTGGTTTCCGCCAGGCTGTCCTGTAAACGTGTGGTGATGCTCAGTTCCAATTCGGGGTGTTTCTCCCGCAGCCGTCCCAGGCGCGGCATCAACCAGCGGCTGGTGAAGGTAGGCGGTGCGTTGATGTGCAGGCGATTAGCGTGGGACTTCTGCTGGATGCTGCGCACCGTCAGCTCGATTTTGTCGAAGGACTGATGCAGCGCCCGCAGCAAAACCCGGCCGGCGCTGGTCAGTTCAAGGTGGTGATGCCGGCGTTCCAGCAGGTTCTCGCCGAGCTGTTCTTCGAGCTGGCGCACCTGGCGGCTGACGGCACTTTGCGTGACGTTGAGCAGCTCCGCCGCCCGGGTAAAACTGCCGGTACTGCCGGCCACTTCGAAGGCTTTGAGCGCATTGAGCGCGGGCATTTTGCGTTTCATGAACAGGACTCGCGCTGGGGCTGACGAGCCCCAAGCATCCCACGGCTTGCGGGAAATTTCCCGAGTAACATGATTTTTTGTGTTGTGCAGGGCGATTCCCTTGCTCCCTCGCCACAGGTAATCGGCAATATTCAATGACGTCGGTTTCAGCCCTGCCACTGTCGCCGACGTATAAATAGCATGAGTATTTCGCAGCACACTCACGACTATTAAGCACTGGCTGTTTTATTTATATAAACGCTAGTCTTGTTTTAATTAAACCGCCGACTAAGTCAACGCACTTACATAGGGCATGCCTTGCACTTACGCCCCATTCCATAGCAATTAAATTGACCGAGCCAACCCCATGCCCTTCGACCCACACTCACCCACAAAAAGTATTATTTTATTAGCGCTTATCTTTACGGCGTGTAACGCGACCACCCACGGCTTCAGTATTTTCCTCTACTCGGCCTTATTACCCCAGATCCGCCAGGTGTTCGAGCTGAGCTACAGCCAGGCAGCGTCCATTGCGGCGCTGCTGCAACTGTTCTACATGGGCGCATCGATTGCCAGCGGCATCGCCGCGGCGTGGATCAGCCCGCGCAACATGGTAAAGCTGACGATGGCCTTGAGCCCGGCGCTGCTGGCCCTGGCCGTCGCCACCCCTTGGGTGCTGCCGTATGCGCTAAGCCTGGCGTTGGTCTCGGCCTGCGCCGTGGCGAACTGGAACGCCATCGCCGCACTGGTCGGCGAAGTGATCCCCGTCTCCCATCGCAGCCGCGTGCTAGGGCTGGCGTCGTCAGGTGCGGCGTTTGCGATCTGCCTTAACGGGTTGCTGATCGCCTTGTTGCAGGGCATCTCGCTGCGGCACTTCTGGCTGATTTGCGCCGGGCTGACGCTGATGGTCACCCTACTGACCTTTTGGGTCCTGGCACCGTTGGCGAAAGGCCAGCGCACCACGAAAAGCAGTGCGCCATCGCTGCGCCGGATACTCAGGCAATGGTTGAAGCTGTGCCTGGAACACCCGGTAGCGCTGCATGTGCTGCTGCTCAGCACCTTTATTGGCGGAATCAGCGGCCCGTTCCTGAATTTTCTCTCGGCGTTCGCCAGCGAACGGCTGGGCGCCAACGCACAGATCACCGGCTCGTTGTGGACACTGATCGGGATTGGCGGGGCAGTCGGCGGTTTATTGTTGGGTTCATTCGCCGATCGTTGGGGCGCATTAAGGGTGATGGCGTTGAGTATCAGCGCCTTCGGCCTGGCAATGCTCGCCCTGCTCTGGCAACCGAGCTTGAATCTGACCTGGTTGGCGGCCGGGCTGTTCGCGCTGTTCTATTTCCCTGTCTGGGGCTTGATGGCCGCCTACCTCAGCGCACGCTTGAGCCCCGTGCAAAGCCTGCAAGTGGTGAGCCTGAGCATGGTCGGTTATGGCTTGGGCAGCGCCACCGCGAACTGGCTGTGCGGCTGGCTGCTGCAGGCCACCGGGCAGTTTGGCCTGGTGCACGGCTGGATCGTCTGCTGGGTCACCGCGAGCCTGTTATTGCTGAGGCTGATGGCCCGCCGTCAACGCTGTGAGCCGGCGCTCGGCCAGCCACTCTGAACGGCCCAAGCGACGCGACAGAATGTCCACCAAGGCCTCCACCGCCAGCGCCTCGCACTGAGTAGAACGCCAGAACATCAACCGCGCCGGCTCAATCGGCGGAAAGCCCTGGGCCGCGTCCAGCACCTTCCAACCCGCCGGCACCAGGCGCCGCGCCGTGACACCGACCGACTGGCCCTGTTCAATGGCAATCCCTATCCCACGCGGGCTCTGGCTGGTGTAAACCACATGCCACGCCCGCCCGGCCTCGGCCAGCGCCCGCACGGCATTGGCTCGAAAGGCGCAGCCCTCGGCATACACTGCCAGAGGCACCGAGACATCCGCCCCGGCGCTCCAGCCCTCAGCCGCCACCCACACCAGCGGCTCGTCGCACAGATATTCGCCCAGTTGCACATTGGCGTGTTGCACACCGAGCACAAGGTCCAGCTCACCGCGTTGCAAACGACTGACCAGCGCCGTCGACATCTCGCAACAAATGTCCGGCCGCACCTGGGGAAACTGCACCTGAAAGTCGCGCAACACCTTGGCCAGGCAAAACTGGGCGTAGTCCTCGGGCATGCCGACGTGAATGCACACCTGCTCATCGGGCAGTTGCACGGCGTTGATCGCATCGGCATGCAGTTTGAGGATCTGCCGTGCATAGATCAGAAACGTCTCGCCACCGGGTGTCAGGCTCACCGAGCGACTGGTGCGCTGGACCAACGGCGTGCCGACGATTTCTTCCAGGCGCTGCAAATTCTGGCTGATGGTCGACTGGGTTTTGTGCAGACGCTCGGCCGCCGCAGAAAATCCGTGGCACTCGATAATCGCAACAAACACTTTAAGTAAGCTTCCATCCAGTTCGCCTGACATAACTATCGCCCCTGCCGATGGATTCGATCACAACTTGTAATTTCCACTTCGCACCTCTTTAAGCAACTATCGATTCAACGCCAAACACTGTTAATTGATAGTTCCAGGAGACTTGCATGAGCCTTCAACTTGCCGACGCCGAAGTGGGCGATATCAGCGATATCATAAATACCGAGTTGTACCCCATACATGATTCGGGCCATGTCCGGTTGCAGGCGCTGATCGAACACGCCCGCGCAGAACTGGCCGAAGATGGTTGCTGCCTGCTGAAAGATTTCTTGCGGCCCGAGGCGCTGGAACAGGCGCGTGCCGAAGGTCAGGCACTGTCGGGCAAGACCTTTTACTCGGTGCGCAAGGTCAACGCCTATTTCACAGAAGACGACCCTGCCCTGCCCCAAGATGACCCGCGCCGCACATTCATGGAGCGCACCAGCGGTTTTGTCACGCGGGACATGATTGCCCCGGACGCGATCATTCATCGCCTGTACGTCTCGCCGATGATGAAGCGATTCATCGGTGCCTGCCTCGACGAGCCGGAAATTTTCGAATACGCCGACCCGTTCGCCGGGCTGGTGATCAATGTGATGCCCGAAGGCACCGAGCAACCCTGGCACTTCGATACCAACGAATTCATCGTCAGCATGATGACCCAGAAGCCCGAGGCTGGCGGCCTGTTCGAGTACGCGCCGATGATCCGCACGCGCACTCAGGAAAATCTAGGTGCTGTCGGCAATGTGGTGCGCGGGAACGACCGCAGCCGCGTGCAGGAACTGGAGCTCAACCCCGGCGATTTGCAGATTTTCAAGGGTCGTTTTTCAGTGCACCGGGTAACCCGCGTCGAAGGCGCTACTGAACGTAATACGGCGATTTTCGCCTACTCCGAAAAGCCTGGAATCATCGGCCGTGCCCAGCGCACCAAACAGCTTTACGGACGCCTGTCCGAAGCCCATCTGCAAGCCGAACGCAACCTGGTACGCAGCGACCAGTTGCTCGACTGATCCATTCCAAAAAAATCTTAAAAAAACCAACCGTATTTGCCTGCGAGGAACACCCCATGAGTCTGTCCGGCCCCAACCGCAACCCCGCCGACTGCGAACCGACCTACGCCGAGATCCAGCAGATCCAGCTGGACCGTTTGCAACGGGTGCGCAACGAACTGAAAAAACGCGACTACGCTGCGTGCGTGCTGTTCGATCCGACCCACATGCGCTACGCCACCGGCTCGCGCAACATGCAGGTGTACTCGGCGCGCAACCCGGCACGTTACGCTTTCATCCCGGCAGAAGGCCCGGTGGTGGTCTTCGAATTTGGCGGCTGCCTGCACCTGGCCGAACAGCTCAACACCGTCGATGAAGTGCGCCCGGCCAAGGCCATCTCCTATTACTTCTGCGACAGCTTCCTGAATAACGTCACCGCCGAATGGGCCACTGAAATCGGTGAATTGGTGCGCAAGCACGGCGGCGGTAACAAACGCATCGCCATCGAAAGCGCGACCTCGGCCGCTGCGTTCGAACTGCAAAAACTCGGCTACCAGATATTCGATGCCCAGGAACCGCTGGAGCGCGCGCGCTGCATCAAGGTGCCGAACGAGCTGAAGATGATCCGCGCCAGCCTGCGTGCCACCGAGGCCGGCGTGCGCTTGATGGAAAGCAAACTGGTGCCGGGCATAAGCGAAAACGAACTGTGGTCGCATTTGCACCAACACGTAATCGCTACCGACGGCGACTACGTCGAAACCCGCCTGCTGTCCTCCGGCCCGCGCACCAATCCGTGGTTCCAGGAGTGCAGCACCCGGCCCATCGAAGCCGGTGACCTGGTAGCGCTGGACACCGATGTGGTTGGGCGTTTCGGCTACTACGCGGACTTTTCACGGACCTTCCTCTGCGGCGAGCAAGCCGCCACCGCCAAGCAACAGGAGCTGTACAAACTGGCCTACGAACAAGTGCAGACCAACGTGGAAATGCTCAAGGCCGGCCGCAGCTTCAAGGAATACGCCGAGCTGGCCTGGAGAATCCCGGACAACTACAAGGCCAACCGCTATTTCGCCCTGGCCCACGGCGTTGGCATGACTGGTGAATACCCGTACGTGGTGCATCGAGAAGACATCGATGCACTGGGTTACGACGGGGTGTTCGAAGCCGGCATGACCATCTGCGTGGAGAGCTATATCGGCCACGATGCGGGCGGCGAAGGGGTCAAGCTCGAAGAGCAGATTTATATCCACGAAAACGGCATCGAGTTGCTTTCGGACTACCCGTTCGATTCGCGCCTGATGCCACGCTGAGTTGCCCCGGACGGCGCCGTAACCTCCTTCGACATCGTCCGGTTTTCCCCTTGTTCCCACCCGGAACAAGGGGCGTTTGCGGCCATCGCGCAGTGTTTCGTACCCGCGCCTTCCTCCGTCCGGCCTGTCTAGCTCAAGCGGCAGCCTTCCTTACGGTCAGTAACATGCATTTATCGAACGTTTCAGCGTTGAATTTATCGTTTGTCGATCGTTGCCCAGATGACAAAACTGCGGGCATCTCTAATAAAAACAACATGAGAGCAGCCCTATGTCATACCCAGCCTCCGTCCTTCTGATCTCGTTGCGCCTTGCTCTACTGCCGGCTTTACGCCTGTTACGCCTGCGCCTTCGCGCTGCCAGCCACTGACAGTCTCGGTTCATCGAACCGACCGCGTCTGCCGCTCGCCCCATGTGCGGCCAGTCGAAAAACGCACTTTTGCACGTTATCGGAGAGGCATATGAAAGACTTAATGACACTGGACGGCACTCTGCCGCATCCAGCGGTGAACGACCTGTGCACCCAAGTCAAAAGTGGCGAGATCAATCGTCGCCAATTCCTGCGCACCGCCGCACTGCTGGGCATCACCGCCGCCAGCGCGAGCACTTTCCTCGGTTCCGCGCTGCTCGGTAATTCCGCTCATGCCGCTGACGCGGTAACGCCGCGTCAGGGCGGCAGCCTGAGGTTTGCCTGTGCTATCCAGGAAATCCAGGACCCGATGCTGATCACCTGGATCGAAGCCTCGAACCTGCTGCGCAACAGTCTCGAATTCCTGACCTGGGTCGATGCCGACAACATCACTCACCCGTACCTGGCCGAGAGCTGGAGCCCGTCCGAGGACCTGAAAACCTGGACCTTCAACCTGCGCCAGGACGTGAAGTGGAGCAACGGCGACACCTTCAACGTCGAGGACGTGCAGCACAATATCGAGCGCTGGATTGCCGCCGATTCCAAGTCGGTCAACCGCACCGCGTTCCAGGACATTACCGCGTTCGAAAAAGTCAGTGACTTCCAGTTCCGCCTGGTGCTCAAGCGTCCGATGCTGGCGATCCCGGAAATGCTCAACGCCTTCACTTGCGCCATCGTGCACCGCAGCTTCAAGGCCGGTGACGACTGGGCGAAAAATCCGCTGGGTACCGGGCCGTTCAAACTGGTGTCATTCGCGGTCAACAAGCAGGCGACCTTCGCCAAGCGTGCCGATTACTGGCGCACACCGGCAAACCTCGACGAGTTGCGCTACGTCGACATGGGCACCGATATTTCCACCCACCTCGCGGCGTTGCAGGCCGGGCAAGTGGACGTGTTGTACCGGGTCACCGTGGCCGAACTCGACCTGGCCAAACGCTTGCCCGGCGCGCAACTGCTGACCTGTAAATCGGCGCAAACAATCGTCATGCGCATGGCCTGCGACCAGAAGCCGTTCGACGACCTGCGCATCCGCAAAGCAGTAGCGCTCTGCGCCGACAACGCGCAGATGCTGAAAATCGCCTATCGCGGCATGGGCACCCTGGGCGAAGACCATCACGTCGCGCCGTCCCACCCGGAATACTTCCCGCTGCCCAAACGTGCGCGGGACGTGGCGGGTGCGAAGAAACTGCTCGCCGAAGCCGGCCACCCGAACGGCATAGACATCGACCTGATCGTCGGCAACACCCAGGGCCGCTACGAACAGGACTGCGCGCAGATCCTCCAGCAAAACTGCGCCGAGGCCGGCATCCGCATCAACCTCAAAGTGATCCCCGCGACGCAATACTGGCCGATCTGGGACAAGGCCGCGTTCAGCCTCACCTACTGGGCACACCGCCCACTTGGTGTGATGTCGCTGGAACTGGCCTACCGCAGCGGCGCGGCCTGGAATGAAAGCCACTACAGCGACCCTGCGTTCGACGCAGCGCTGGACAAAGCCATGGGCATCATCGACCCGAAACAACGGGCAGCAGCGATGCAAAGCGTCGAGCAGATCCTGCAAGACGCCTGCGTCATGGTCCAGCCGTTCTGGGGCGATAAATTCACCGCCGCGAGCAAGAAAGTCCAGGGGTTCCAGGTTCACCCCTCGGACTTCTACCCAATGGATCAAGTCTGGTTGAGCGCCTGATTCAAGCGCCCTGAACGAGCCCGCCCACTCAGCTGCGGCGGGTCGCCATCCTTTGATTAGCCGGAGCGTGCGAGCATGGCTGAATTTCTATTGCGCAAGTTATTGGCGCTGGCGGCAACCTTGCTGTCGGTGTCAGTGATCGTGTTCCTAGCCCTGGAACTGAATATCGAAGACGTCGCGATCAACGTCCTAGGCCCCTACTCCGCCGCCGACCAGCGCGCTGCATGGCTGGTGGAACACGGTTACAACCAACCCTTCGTCTGGCGCTACCTCGTGTGGCTGAAGGACTTTCTCAGCGGCGACTGGGGCACCTCGGTGCATTTTCGCGAGCCGGTGATTGATCTGCTGCTGCCGAACCTCGGGCAAACGTTGATCCTCGCTGGATTGGCGTTGGCGGTGATGGTACCGGTGGCGTTGACACTCGGTATCCTGGCCGGGATTCGCCAGGGCTCGGCGGTGGATCGATTGGTGTCGTTTCTGTCGATCGTCACCACCTCGATTCCAGACTTCGCCAGTGCGGTGTTTGTCTCGGCGATCTTCGTGTTCTGGCTTAACTGGCTGCCGGGCGTGAGCAGCATGAGCGACGGCTTCAACCCAGTGGAACTGGCGCTGCCACTGATGGTGCTGTGCCTGTTCGGCATCGGCTACCTGGCGCGGATCACCAGGGCCTCAATGGTCGAAGTGATGCAGGCGCCGTACATCCGCACCGCCCGCCTCAAAGGCGCGAAGACCTCACGCATCGTGTTGCGCCATGCGCTGCGAAACGTGCTGATCGCGCCAATCACAGTGATCATGTTGTACATCCCGTGGCTGCTATCGAACGTGATCGTGGTCGAGGTGTTCTTCGCCTACAAAGGCTTCGGCTCGCTGCTCTACACCGCGTCGCTGAACCATGACGTCTACCTGATCGAAGCCTGCGCAATGATCAGCGGCATCGTAGTCGGCGCGACCAAAATCTTCTCTGACCTGGCCTATACCTGGCTCAACCCGCGCATAACGTTGCGCAGTCTTGGCGGAGGTGGCCAATGAATTTCCTCAATTCGTTCAAACATCCCCTTGCGTTACTTGGTTTGCTGCTGGTGGGCGGCTGGGTGCTGATGGCGCTGTTCGCGCCGTGGTTGGCGCCCCATGATCCGCTGGAAAGCTTCACCCCGCTGCTGACGCCGATGACTCCGGATGGCGACGGGATACACTTTCTGCTCGGCACCGACATGATCGGCCGGGACATTCTCTCGCGGCTGATCTGGGGCACGCGCACCGTGTTGTTCTGGTCGATTCTGGCAACGCTGACCGCATTCACCGTCGGCATCACCATGGGCCTGTGCGCCGGCTACTTCAATGGCTGGGTCGATGCGGTGCTGTCCTATGTCGCCGACACTGTGTTGTCGTTCCCGGTGCTGGTGCTGTACATCGTGATCATCATCGCCCTCGGCGCGTCGGCGCTTAACATCCTGATTGCGGTGACCTTCACCAGCGCTCCGGCGATCTTCCGGATCATGCGCGCACTGACCATCGACATACGTTCGCGGGATTACGTGCTCAGCGCCATCACCCAGGGCGAAGGATCGCTGCGGATCATGCTGGTGGAAATCCTGCCCAATTGCGGCGGCCCGTTGATCGTCGATTTCTGCCTGCGTATCGGCTACACCGCGATCATGATCGGCGCCCTTGGTTTCCTCGGCCTCGGCCTGCCACCGCCGACCCCGGACTGGGGCGGCATGATCAACGAAGGCCGCAGCATGGCCATCGCGTTCCCGCATCTGGTGATCTTCCCGTGCATTGCCATCTCCACCCTGATGCTGGGCCTGAGCCTGTTGGCGGACGGTCTGGACGAACACGCCCAGAAAGGCGCAAGGAGCTGAGCATGAGTCATCAACAAGTATTGAGAGTGGAAAACCTCTCCATCGAACTGCCCGCCGGCGCCGATCGTAGCCACGCCGTCAAGGGCATCAGCCTGGATGTACGCAAAGGCGAAATTCTGTGTGTGATCGGCGAGTCGGGCTCCGGCAAATCGGTACTCTCGGCCGCGATCATGGGCGATTACGCCAAAGGCCTGCGCCACAGTGAAGGCGTGATCGATTTCCTCGGCGACGATATCTGCCGCATGGACGAAAACGCTCTGCGCACGCTGCGCGGCAACCGCATTGCGATGATTTTCCAGGAGCCCATGGCAGCGCTGAATCCGGCGATTCGCATTGGTCAGCAGGTCGAAGAAATCTTCGACATTCATGCGCCGCAGATGCCCGCCACGGAGCGCCGCGAACGTATGCTCGCCCTGCTCGACTCGACTCAATTGCCCGATCCGCCACGGATTGCCAACAGTTTCGCGCATCAACTCTCGGGCGGCCAATGCCAACGGGTGGTGATAGCCATGGCGCTGGCGATGAACCCTGATTTGCTGATTGCCGACGAACCGACGACTGCGCTGGATGTGACCACACAGGCCCAAGTGCTGAAACTGGTCCGCGACCTGCGCGGTCGAGGTCAGCACGGCATCCTGTTCATCACCCACGACTTCGGCGTGGTGGCAGAAATCGCTGACCGCATCGCGGTGATGGAGGCCGGTGTGCTGGTGGAAATCGGTGAACGCGATCAAGTACTCAACTCTCCAAGACACCCGTACACCCGCAAGTTGATTGCCGCTGTTCCGGCCCTGCACCCAGAGTTGCACGCGCCGTGCGCCGATGGAGAGTTGGCGTTGCGCATTGAGCACTTGACCAAGACCTACAACGTCGGCGGCCGCTTGGTCCCGGCGCTCAAGGATGTCTCGCTGCAACTGCCACGGGGCAAGACACTGGCGATTGTGGGTGAGTCCGGCTCGGGCAAAAGCACCTTGGTCAAAGCCGCAATTCGGCTGGTGGAAAGCGACAGCGGCCATGTCTGGGTGGGTGACACGGATTTCCTGGCATTGCGCGGTTCCGCGCTGGCGGCCAATCGGCGGCGGATTCAGATGATTTTCCAGGACCCGTACGGCTCGCTCAATCCACGGCACCGGGTCGGCGATATCATCGCCCGCGCGGCGCAATTGCGCGGGTTGTCGGCCAAGGATGCGTGGACCGAGGCCGGTGATTTGCTGGAACAGGTCGGGCTCAAGCGTGACGCCCTCAAGCGCAAGCCCCGGCAGTTCTCCGGTGGCCAGCGTCAGCGCATCGGCATAGCCCGGGCCCTCGCGATGCGCCCGGAAGTGCTGATTGCGGATGAAAGCGTATCGGCGCTGGATGTTTCGGTGCAAAAACAGGTACTGGAGCTGCTCGCCGAGCTGCAACAGCGCCTCAACCTAAGCATCTTGTTCATCACCCACGACCTGCGCGTGGCGGCGCAAATCAGTGACTACATCGCGGTGATGCGCCAGGGCGAAGTGGTGGAGTACGGCACGGCGGAACAGGTGCTGCTGCGGCCGCAAAACGCCTACACCCAGACCTTGCTGGCTGCAGCTCCCGGCGCTTCGGCGATTCCGGTGGTGCCTGTTGCCGAACCCGCGCTGAGGCTGATCCGACCGCAAACCAACTGAGTTAACAAGCCTTTTTCCCAGGGTGCAGCGTTCGCTGCGCCATGGGCTGCTGTTGCCAACGATAACTAAAAAACCAGGAGTACACTATGCGCACGACTACCCAGATTGCGGTCCGTTCCATCGCTCTCATTCCGCTGCTCGGCGCCTTTGCGGCCCCGGCCATGGCAGTGCAGGTTACCGACAACCTTGACCTCGGCGGTGCCATTCGGGCGCGCTGGGACTATGACCCGGACCGCGACATTCAGAAGTTCGGCCTGGACACGGTGTTCCTCAGCGCCAAGTACAACTCCGACACCTGGATCGGCGAGGCCCAGTACCGCTTCTACGGCCGTTCCTATCCTTACCAGTACACCAAGAACTACGGCGATATCCAGTTCGCCAAGTTCGCCTGGGTCGGTTACAAGTTCAATCCTGACCAACAAGTGCAGGTAGGCCTGAATACCGTGCCGTTCGGGTTGCAGCCGTACTTCGGCAGCACCTTTTACGAAACCCTGGGCAACGTCATCGGCTTGGAAGATGTGCAACAAGTCGGCGCCAAGTACATCCAGCAAAGTGGCGACTGGAACATCCAGGCCGGCTACTACCTGCGCCCGGCGTGGCAAGGTAAAGGCACCAGCAAAGGGGTAACGTATTCCAGCGTGGTGTCCGGGGCCGACAGCTACGTGGGCGACGGGAGCGACAACCAGGAACGCAATACCGTGGTGCTGCGCGTGGCCAAAGCCCTGGACCTCGGCGCGTGGAAATCCGAAATCGGCCTCTCCGGCCTGACCTCGACCCTGGAAAACAAGGACACTGATAACGATGGCCGTCGCAACGCCGTAGCCGTGCACTACCTTGGCAAGAACGGCCCATGGGGCGTGCAACTGCAAGCGGCGCGGCAACAGATGTCGCCGCGTAACCGTGGCAGTGATGAAGTCGTCACACTTGGCGGGTACGACGGCACCTACAACGTCGCCAGTCGCGGCAACTTGTACGTCGCCGACCTTAGCTATGACGTCGCCGGCAAATACCTGTTCGACCAGATCAGCGGTGTGAAGCTGTACGCCAACTACAGCGCCTTCGATAAATCCGCCGACGCGTTCAAGACCTCGCAACGGCTGATCCTCGGGACCTCGTTTTCCTTCAGCAAATTGTGGATCGCGACGGAATGGTTGTACGGCAAAAATGACCCGTACATTGGTGGCAGCAGTTACACCCAAAGCCTGGCGTCTGGTGGGAATAATCAGTGGGAAAACCAGCTATACATGAACATTGGGTATTATTTCTGATCCGGACTGTTTGACGTTTCTCAAGGCCTCTTCGCGAGCAAGCCCGCGCCCACAGGTTATGAGCTGAACCTGTGGGCGCGGGCTTGCTCGCGAAGACTTTTACCCAAACACCACTTGCATCGGCCTCTCAGAAAGGAGTCAGATACGCCGTACAGAATATTCACCAAAAACAATAAACCTGCCCGCGCACTACTGCGTCGAAGTCGGGTATGGAGTCACTCTTTCATGCGTCAACTGCCCTCGCTCAACATGCTGCGAATTTTTGAAGAAGTCGCGCGGCATCGCAGTTTCAGTCAGGCGGCTTTGGGTCTTAACGTCACCCAAGGCGCGGTCAGCCGTCAAATCAAGCAGCTTGAAGATTATCTCGGCGTGGCGCTGTTTATCCGCACACCCCAAGGTCTGTCGCTGACCCAAACCGGCCTTGCCCTCTCCCCCCAATTGAGCGATGCCTTCGACCACCTCGAACGTGCCCTGCAAGCGGTGCGTGTGCCGAACCTGCGCCAACGCCTACGCATCGTCGCGCCACCCACCTGGGCCACGCGCTGGTTATCAGCGCATTTGCGCGCGTTCTGCCAGCGCTACCCGGACATCGGCCTCAGCGTGACCCACCAGAACGGCAACGACAGCCTCGCGGAAATCGATTGCCACATCCGCTTCGGCCTCGACGCGGCCAACCATTGCAGCAGTCAGTTGCTGGTAATGGAGCGGCACATGGCAGTGGCCAGCCCCGAGTTGTTCGTCAATGGCCAGCCGCCGGATCTGCGGCAGTTTCCGCTATTGCACATACTGCATGACGGCAAACGCTTGAAGGTGTGGGAGAACTGGTTGGCCGCGATGGGCCGCGAGGATGTCGATGCCGCGCAAGGGCTGGAATTCAGCACGCTGGACCAGGTGATCCACACAGCACTGGCCGGTGGTGGGCTGGCGGTGATTGACCGACAGATGATTGAAAAGGAACTGGCGAATGGCAGCCTGTTGCCGATCACTGCGGTTGAAGTGCTTGGGCCTTATGGGTATTGGCTGGATGTGGCGAATGATAAGCAGGGATTGTCGAAGGTGCGGTTGTTTACGCAGTGGCTGGGGTTGGTCAGTAATCCTTGAAACACGGATACCCCCTGTGGGAGCGAGCAAGCCCGCTCCCACATTGGAAATGTGCCCATTCTTTAGATCGGTGCTGCGACTTTGACGGTCACCGGCGCACCGCTCTCCACCGGACTCTGCGCCTTGCACGCCTGGCTCAGCGTCAGGGATTTGGTCTCCGGTGCCCAGGCCCAGGAAATGATCGCGCCCAGTGCGAGAATCGACGCCAGGATGCCCATGGTCGGGCTCAACCCGATCCCGGCCACGCTCACCGGCAACAGAAAGGTGCTGACCGCAGAACCCAAGCGACTCACAGCCGTTGCCAGGCCAATCCCGCTGGCACGCACTTCGGTCGGAAAGCTCTCGGCCGGGAACACGCCCACCAGGTTGCTCACCGCTGACAACACCAGCGTGAACACACCGAACACCAGCACCATCAGGAATGGCGCGCTGCCCGGCAGAGCTGCCAGCATGAACAAGGCCACCGCCAGGATGATGAATGAGTTGATCAGAAAGCCTCGGCGCGAGAATTTCACCGTGCACCAGATGCCGATCAATGCGCCGAGGATCAGCAGCATGTTCAACATCAATTCAGTGCCAAAGCCCTCCGCCAAGCCCAGCTTCTGCAGAATCGACGGCAGAAACGTGTAGATCGCAAAATACGGCATCACGATGCAGACGAAGAACAGGCAGTTAAACGCGGTGCGCTTGCGGTATTCGCGACTGAATAGCACCCAGGTGTTTTTTGACAATCGCCCGTGCTTCGGCGATCCGCCCTTGATTGACCAACCAGCGCGGTGATTCCGGGGTGCCGATCCGCGCGATCAGGATCAACGCTGCCGGGATCGCCGACGAGGCCAGCATCCAGCGGGGCTAGAGGCCCCCCATCAACAGGTATTTGATTTCCAGGTAGTCTTCCAGACCGTACCTGGAGCCTTCGCGCCCCAGGCCCGATTCCTTGATGCCGCCAAACGGCGCGACTTCCGTGGAGATGATGCCTTCGTTGATCCCGACCATGCCGGCTTCCAGGCCTTCGGCCATGCGCCAGACGCGGCCGATGTCGCGGCTGTAGAAGTACGCCGACAATCCGTAGGGCGTGTCATTCGCCTGTTGCAATACGTCGGCTTCGTCCTTGAAGCGGAAGCACGCAGCTACGGGGCCGAACGTTTCGTCCTGGGCGATCAGCATGTCGCTGGTGGCATCGGTGAGAATGGTCGGCTGGTAGAACGTGCCGCCAAGCGCATGCCTACGACCGCCGCACAACAGCGTGGCGCCCTTCTCCAAGGCGTCACTCACGTGCAACTCAACCTTGGCCAACGCCGCTGCGTTGATCAACGGACCTTGCTCGGTTTCACCGTCCAGAGCACTGCCGACGCGCATCGCAGCGACCGCTTCGGCGAGTTTGCCGGTGAACGCTTCGTAAACGCCGTCCTGGATGAAGAAACGATTCACGCAGACGCAGGTCTGCCCGGTATTGCGGAATTTCGAGGCCATCGCGCCTTTGACCGCGGCGTCCAGATCAGCATCGTCAAACACAATGAACGGCGCGTTGCCGCCCAACTCCAGCGAGACTTTTTTCAGCGTATCTGCCGCTTGGCGCATCAGCAGTTTACCGGTGCGGGTCGAGCCGGTGAACGAGAGTTTGCGCACGATGCCGCTCGCTTGCAGCGCCCCGCCAATCGCTGCGGCGTCACCTGAGATGACGTTGAACACGCCGGCAGGAATGCCCGCCTGCTCGGCCAGCACCGCCAAGGCGAAGGCTGACAAAGGTGTCTCTTCCGATGGTTTGAGAATCATTGTGCAACCCGCCGCCAGCGCCGGACCGACCTTGCGCGTGACCATTGCCAGCGGGAAGTTCCAAGGGGTGATCGCCGCAACCACGCCGATGGCCTCCTTGACCACAATGATTCGCGCATCAGCCTTATGGCTCGGGATTACGTCGCCGTAAGCGCGCTTGGCTTCTTCGGCGAACCATTCCAGAAAGCTTGCGGCATAGACCACTTCACCCATAGCTTCGGCGAGCGGTTTGCCCTGTTCGCGACTGAGCAAAGTGGCCAGATCTTTCTGGTTGCTCAGCATCAGCTCGCCCCAGCGCTTGAGGCGCTGACTGCGCTCTTTGGCAGTCAATTTTCGCCAGGCTGGCAAAGCGCGGTTCGCCGCGGCGATGGCGAGGTTGGTTTCTTCGGCGCCGGCCTTTTGCACGTCGGCGATCACTTCGCCATTGGCCGGGTTCAATACAGGATAGGTCGCACCGCCGCTCGACCATTGGCCGTCGATGAAATTGCCGTTACGGATCAGCGTGCTCATGCCACAGCCTCGGTCAGAGTAAAGCGTTCCAGGCCCGGACGAGCCGAGCGCAGGATGCGTTTGCCGGCGGTGTAATCGTTGATCACGTCGCACGGGGTGTAGTTACGTTCCAGTTCCTGCAGTTCTTCAGCATCAAGCTTGGTCTCCAGTGCCGCCAGGGCACTGTCGAACTGCGCAGTGGTGTCGGCGCCGACCAGCATGCAATCGACGCCCGGATGATTGGCGACCCAGGCTTGAGCGATCTGCGCGTTCGACACACCACGGGCGCGGGCGACGCGCTGTACCGAATGAGCGATCTCGAACGAAGCCTCGTCGCTGTACATCTGCTGAGTGAAGAAGTCGGTCTGGTTGCGGGTCGATTGCACGTCGCCGGTAAGCAAGCCGCGAGCCAGCGGGCTGAACACCGAGACACCCAGGCCCTGATCACGACAGAACGGAATCATCTCGCGCTCTTCTTCGCGGTAGGCGCAGTTCAGTTGCAACTGCATGTTGATCGGCTTGACCCAGCCATTGCGTTCGCAAGCCATGAGGATCTTCGCCAACTGCCCGGTGAGCATGGTCGACACACCGATGTAGCGAGCCTTGCCGGAGCGCACAATGTCGTTCATCGCACTCATGGTTTCTTCAACCGGGGTATTCAGGTCGAAGTAATGCAGCATGAACACGTCGACGTAATCCATGTTCAAACGCTTCAGCGAGGCGTCGATGCTGTCCATGATGTGTTTGCGCGAATGACCGCTGGCGTTGATGCCGTTGCGGGTGCCGTAGCCGACCTTGGTGGTGATGACCAAATCTTCACGACGGGCCAGACGCTTAACGATGCGCCCGACCACTTCTTCACCGACACCTGCGGAATAGAAGTCTGCCAGGTCAATGAAATTCACCCCGTTATCGAGGGCATGGGCGACGATCGGCTCGCTTTGCTTTTCATCGAAGATCCACGGTTTCCAGTCCGGGGTGCCCATGTTCATAGTGCCCAGGCACAAGCGGGAGACTTGCAGGCCGGAGTTGCCCAAACGGATGTATTGCATGGCTCAGACCTCAGGCTTTCGGGGTGTAGAAAGGGTTGCTGATGTGAGTGACCACATCCGCCAGTTGCGCGGTTTCCGGTTTGCCGGTCAGGGCGGCGCGGATCGCGGTGCGGCAGGCGTTGTAGTTATTCAAGTACACCGCATCCAGATCATCGCAAGCCGGGTTGACCCAGTTGGCGGTGACAATCGCCCACTCGTCTTCGGCTTCCGGCGGCAAGGTGCCGTCCAGCAGCGCTTCCAGCACAGCCTTGGCAATCCCGGCCTGGGACGCGCCCCAGGTGGCGTTGCCGTGCAAGTCGCTGCTGATCGCAGCCTTGTTGACGTAGAGCGTCATCGGCTTGACCGGAATGTTCGGTTGGGCGATCACCATAAAGGGGCAATGCCCTTGGCTCGGCGACGCCAAGCTGTTGGCAAACGCCTGCCCCGCCGGCCCGTTCCGCGGGCCGATCAGGATGTTGATGTGTGCGGCATTCACACCAGGACCTTCGAAACCTTCACCGATATACAGGTCGAGTTCTTTCATGAGTCGTTACTCTTTTTGGATTTATTTTGGGTGATCAGAAGCGCACGCGGATCTTGAAGATCGCCTGGCAAACATCAGGGTATGAAGAGCGCAACACGAGGCTGGCGGAGGCGCGGCAGAGGGGCTTAGTCATGATTGCAAACGCTCTTTTGGTTATTGGTGAGCTGTGTTTGCGATTTTTTAACATCGGGGGCCGGAGGGGCCGTAACCATTAAAAGTCATGGGGGTATGAGTTCTCCTCATACCCAAAAAAACCGGCACGGTGCCGGAATACAATTATTCTCCGACCAGCCCTGCAGGGTAGAGCGCGATTTCGCATTATCCTGCGCTTCAAGGGGCAAAATTGGGGGCAAATCTCAATTCGGCCGACCTTGAATCACTGCGTTAGAGCCCAGTCAAAATATTTTTTGGGGATGGCTCACAAAAACACGAAGAAATGCCATTGTATTTTCGGCCATGAAACCGCGCGAGCCCATGCACGCCGAACCGTGTATGCGCAGGCTTCTATGCCCGATAGTCTGTCGCTTTAAAGAAACCTTGAACGTAATGCGTGGCTACCGCTCACAAGTTTATGGGCGCTATTGCTCATTAGACATGAAGAGGAAATCGATATGCCAAACGCACTAAGAACTTGCGCACTTACCTTGCTCGTCAGCCTGGCGGCCCAAGGGGCTTTCGCAGCACAAGACGACGATTTTGTTGAGGACGCTTCCGCCAAGGGAGTAGCCGAAGTCGAAGCTGGCAAGCTCGCCCAGGAAAAAGGCAGTGCCGCCGATGTTAAGGCCTTTGCAGACATGATGATCAAGGATCACACCGCGGCGAACGCGAAGCTTAAAACAATTGCGGACGCCAAAAATCTAAAGGTTTCCGACAGTGCGGAGCTCATGGACAAGGCCAAAGCGATGATTCTGGAACTTCGCGGCGCAAAATCCTTCGATCAAGCTTATGCCAATAATCAGGTTAAGGCGCATGAGGCCACGATTGAAATCTTTGAAAAGGAGATTTCTGAAGGCAAGGACGCTGAAGTCAAAGCGTTTGCCACCGAAACATTGCCCAAATTGAAATCGCATCTGGAGCATGCCAAAACGCTGTCAGAGGCTCACGCCGGTGACGCGAAGTGACAACCACAGGAGCCTTTAGCGAGGCTCCTGCCGTCCCTCACTGCGACGCGGGTGGCTCAAGTAGAATCTTTCCCCCAAAAAATCAGCGTGCAAAGCGAAAAGGAGCTTCGATGCAACGGGTGATGATTGTTGGTCAACCTGGCTCAGGCAAAAGCACGTTGGCGCGTAAGCTTGGTCTGCGCACGGGCTTGCCGGTCGTTCATATAACTGCGCCTTCAACGTGCCGCGTGGTTTGTCTGAGGTCTAATCGGGATACCGAGATTTTTCTCCGCGCGCAAAAGCCACTCGACTGAGTGGCTTTTGGTTTCTTGGGACGGGACACGCACAGGCGTGATAACGGGCAGGCTTTACCGGCGCAACACCCTCAATCCAGCACGATATCCCGCATCGGCGGGATATAACCGTAGTCATATGCCTCCCGTACAAACGAGCGATCGCCCTGCAGCAGGATCCTGACCGTGGGTGCTTCAGTGCCGCCGATGCGGAAATCGCCGTCGCGGGTGGGTACGCTGTCGATGAACGAAGTCACCAAACCATTTGGCATCACACAATGTGAATAGGTCTGGAAGGGCTGCTCGGGTGGGTTTCCCAATACCAGGCCAGAGGCATTCATCGGCCGGTAAGGGCCGAACAGGTGTTCGCTGACAAACCCGTAAACGCCATCGGGGCCGGTCACACCGTCGGCATAGGTGAACTTATGGCTGATGGTGAACAGGTAGTACTTGTTGTCCTGGAAGACGTAATGCGGGCGCTCGGTCTGATCATTAACGCCAACGGCCGTCACCAACGGCGGTAATATTTCCCATTCATCGCCTCTCAAGTCTTTGGCCACGGCAAGGCCAATACACCCCACCTGATAGCGAGCGCCACCCACCTCTTCGTGGCCTGGCGGGACCAGGCCGATCTCGTCGGGGCCGACTATATGGGTGCCGCGTTCACCCGCGACATTGCCTTCAAACACCATATATAACTTGCCATCTTTCGGATCAATAAAAGGACTTGGATCGCGAAAGTTCCACGTCGCGTTTTGCGACTCGGTCTGATAATAAACCCCGTCCGCCTCAAATAATGCGTGCACCTTATTGAAGTTGACGAGTTCAACGCCCTCCTCGGTTGTCACTATCTGGCCTTTGACCTTGGAAATAGTCGCGCCGGGTGTAACGCAGGTGTAATACAAGTCGATGTCACCGTTATTGTTGACCAGGATCGGCGTTCCTGCCCATTCCCGCGTGGTGGGCGACACGCCTGGGGCCATGACACGACCGCCGAAAATCCAGTCCTTGCCGGTGCGTGAGTACCAAAAGCAGATACGCGCATGGCCGTGTCGATCCTCCCAGTCGCGCTTGATGTCATAACGCCCGTTGGCATCAATAAACTGCGGATCATGGGGGCGCCGGTCGGCGGTCAACGTGAAAATTACCGACCAGCCATTAACGGAAACCACCGCCCCGTCGAGGTCGCGCAGGGGCATGGTGTCCCAGATGAATACCGTGTCACTCATCACGGGAAAATCAGCCGGCACTAACGGTTGCGTGGTAGTGGGGTCACTTTCATTGACTTTCAGCGCATCAGCCCGAGTCCAGCGAGTAGGTGTGTGATTCGCATGTTTCATGTTGATGTCCTTTTACTAACGCTTATATGACAAGCCGATTTTAAAGTGCACAGCACACTTCGATCTCGACCAGCTCCATAGTGCGAAACAAGGTTTAACATGGAACTCTAAATGCACAGGATGAAAAATTATTTAAGTAGTTATATGCCACTACTCAACATATAACGTTCGCCAACCAAGTTCATGGCACGTTGCAATCATTGATTAAATGAGAGCATTTGAGCTTTTAATAAGCGCGCTCGACACAGCCAATCCGGCACAAAGGCAACCACAGCACATCCCGCCCGATTTAGTTACAATCCCATAGGTTTTTTCCACGGTACTGCAGCATGGACATCTCATTATTTCGCGGGCGCTTCACGCGCTTGAACAAGCGCCTGCGCCAAGAGGCGCAGAATCATCCCGAGACCTGGTCGCAGATGCTGGTGCTGAGCGCCATCGACCAAATGGACGGCATGGCAACGCCTTCAAAAATCGCCGAAGCGGAAAACATCCGCTCATCCAACCTTGCCTCGCTGTTGAAGGACTTGGAAGCACGAGACCTGATTACCCGCACGCCAGATACGCAAGACCGCAGACGCACCTGGATCGGGCTGTCGGAACAAGGCCAGAGCGTCCTGCAAGCAAGCCGTCAGCGCCGTGATGAGTGGCTGGCGGAGGCGGCAGACGCCTGCCTCACCGCCAGTGAACGCAAGCAACTGGAAGCGGCCGGGCTGCTGATGGACAAGCTCAGCCACTATGGCCGCGACGAGGAACGCTGAACCCATTATCAGAGACAACGCCCGCCATTGCGTGCGTGCGTTCGAACTGCAAAGGCGTCGCGGTGATGTGCCCCGCAAGATTTTCCGCCGTTTCGGTCCCTGGCTCATCTGCGCCCTGATGCCGCTCCAACTGAAGCCAATGGTATTCCAGGCCGCGCGGGTCATTTTCCGAGCGTACGGAGACCCTCTCCAAGCGCCCACTGCCTTGGCGCGTTATCTTCAGAGGCAGCACGGCACCGGGGGCACAACTCGGAAAATTGACGTTCAGGCACACGTCATGCGGCCAATCCATTGCCATGAGTTGCTCAATAACCCGTGCCCCGTGGTCAAGTGCGTTTCCCCAAGGCACTGCGGTACGGTCGGTAAACGCCTGGCTCAACGCAATGGATGGGATACCGAACAGCAACCCTGTCATCGCGGCGCCGACGGTGCCCGAAAACACCGTTTCCGTTCCCAGATTCGCCCCGCGATTCACGCCGGATAAAGTCAGGTCCGGCTTGTCGTGACTCAGCAGATGCCCGAGCGCCACTGCGATGCAATCGCCTGGCGTACCCGTGACCGCAAACCGGCGTGTGCCTTGGTAGCTCATGCGCAGGGGGGCATGCAGGCTCAAGGAATGGGAGGTGCCGCTCTGGTCAAGCAGCGGTGCGACGACCCAGACCTCACTCGCCAATTGGCAAGCGATGCGCTCCAGTACCTTGAGCCCTGGGGCATCGATGCCATCGTCATTGGTAAGCAGAATTCGTTTGAACCGATGTTGTCCGTTCGCCATGGCCGTGCCCCGTCAATACTGCGCCAGGCGCTCGAATTAACGCCGTCGGGGCAATTATTACCTATATATTAATAGCTATCTAGCCATAGATATTAACGCGGCCGCTATGACGGAAATTCCGCCCTGATCAGAGTGCCGCCCTGGCTACGATTGCTGGCGGTAATGGCGCCGCCATGGGCCTGGCAAATCGCCCGGGCGATGGACAGGCCTAACCCGCTGCCGCCCGAGTAACGCGCCCTGGAACGCTCTGCACGCCAGAAGCGGTCAAAGACACTGTCCAGGTGTTGCGCCTCGATACCAGGGCCAAGGTCTCCGATCTCAATCACCACCCGCCCTTCGACCTGCCGCGCCATGATGCTCAATTCACCGCCCCCTGCCGCATAGCGCAGCAGGTTATCGATCAGGATATTCAGCACCTGGCCCAGGCGATCGCGATCGGCATTGATACGAAAACCGTCGGTGATAGTGATGTACGTCTGCACACCGACGTCATCCAATTGCGGCTGGAACCAGGCCAGCCGTTCGCTCACCAGGGCCGCCAGGGAAAAGTCGCTGCGCTCCAGCACCAGTCGACCCGCCCTGGCCATCGACAAGAGGTGCAAGTCATCCACCAGTTTCCTGAGCTGATCGAGCTGACGCTTGACCATGCCCAACTGTACGGCATCGCTGGGGAACACCTCATCGAGCATGCCCTGCACGCGTCCCATGGCGGCATTCAGTGGCGTGCGCAATTCGTGGGCGATGACCGCGCTGGACTCGCGCACATCCCGCTCGTAACGCTCCAGTTGCGTGGTCATGCTGTTGAAGTCGCCGATCAGGCGTTGCAGCTCGTCGGGGGTGTGCCGGTGAATGGGCAGGCGCGTGAAGAAATCTCCGCCGGCAACTCGGCGTGCCCCTTGGGCTATTGCCGAGAACTGGCTGGACAAGGGGCGTGAAAACCACAAGCCACAGATGATGATGATCGGGATGGCAGCCAGCACCAGGCAGGCCAGGATCAGCCAGTCGCGATTGGCGATATCCGGTTGGAAGAATTCCACCGGGTAGTATTCGGCAACCAGTTGGCGCAAGCGTGTTTCATTGAGTTGCGGCTCGGCGCGCAGGTGCAGCAACTCCTCACGCGCTTGCGGCGGCAGGCGCTGCAAGAAATACCAGTCCGACAGTTTGAAGTTGACCCACATGCACAGGGCAATCACCACAACGGCGCCGATCGCCAACAGGCTCATGCGCATACCGACCCAGCGCCACAGCGGTTTGTCGTTGACCCGAGATTTCTTGAACATGCGGCTTACCTGAACCGATAGCCGATGGAGCGTACGGTCACCAATACCCCGGCGATGCCATGGGTTTCCAGTTTGCGTCGCAGGTTGTGTACGTGGGCATCAACGACCCGTGCCAGGGCTTCGCTTTCCGGCAGGCAGATTTCCAGCAGCTCATCACGGGTGAACGCCTTGGATGGTGTCTTGAGCAACGTCACCAGCAGCTTGAACTCCGTCGGCGTCAGGTCGAGCACCTGCGGCGGCGCATCGCGGTGCTCAAGGCTGGCCGTGAAGGCGGTGAGATCAACACGCAGGTTTTCATGGCGCAGCAGCTGTTCGACCGGTTGGCTGCCCAGGGTACGTCGCAACACCGCATGCACCCGCGCCACCACCTCACGCGGGCTGTAGGGCTTGACCACATAGTCATCCGCGCCATAGCGCAAGGCGCCGAGTTTTTCCGGCTCATCGCCCATGGCCGTGACCATGATCACCGGCGTGTCACTGCTGCGGCGCACGGCGGACAACACTTCAGTGCCGCTCAAGCGGGGCAGCATCACGTCCAGCAGGATCAGGTCGGGCTGCCAGCTTTTGTGCAGGTCCAGGCCACGCTGGCCGTCTTCGGCCAAGGCCACCTCAAAGCCGTCCCGGCGCAGATAGGCTTCGAGAATATTGGCGCTGTCGGCGTCGTCTTCGACAATGAGGATACGTTTTCCTGACACAAAGAAGCCTCTTGATGAAACCTTGATAATTCACGAACGGTTTATTGAAAGTCCGCTGCCAGTATTGGCCTACGCCCGACTTTCGCGAACCGATCCTATGCCGACCACTGCACCGCTGTCCAAGCCTATCAAGCTGCCTGAACGCCTCGGCGCGGTTTTGCTGCTGGTGGGCATGTTGAACGGCTGCTCATTGGCGCCGATGTACCAGACGCCCGCGTTGCCAGTGCCGGACACTCTGCAAGGCACACGGTTAACGGACGTGCCCTCCTCCACGATCAACAGCGTGGAAGCGCTGTCCGAAGAGGAAAAACACCTGTTGGCCGGCCTGGACTCATCGGCGCAGTTGCCGGCTCTGGTTGAACAAGCCTTGGACTACAACCGTGACCTGCGCCTGGCGTTGCTGCGAGTCGAGCAAGCCCGCGCCGAGTACGGCATTTCTCGCGCCGATCGCTTACCCACCGTGGCCCTGGGGCTGCAACGCAACCGCCAGCACTTGCACGACAAGGCCGCCGACGAACGTTACGGGCAGGACATCGCGGTCGCGTCCGTGGGAGTATCGGACTTCGAGCTGGATTTTTTCGGCCGGGTGCGCAGCCTGTCCGAAGCGGCGCAACATAACTACCTCGCCACGCGCTACGGAGCTTTGGCGGCGCGCAAGGCGCTGATCGTCGAAGTGGCGCGTCTGTATTTGCAGGAGCGCTTGCAGGCGGGCGTGCAGGCCGACACGCGGTCAATTCTCGACGACCAGAAACGACTGCTGAGCGTACTCGACGGTCAGCAAAAGGAAGGCCTGGTAGCCCAGGACACGGTCGACACCCAGCGCATGGAGGTGCGTCGCGCCACTCTGCTATTGCAGGATGCAAGCGCCGACTACTCGCGTGCACAACAGGCGCTGGCGTGGGTCACCGGCTATCAGGCTGCCCTTTCTACAGCGGCGGCAGACAGCGCCGTCATCGTCCTCAGTCCCCCGCCATGGCTGGTCGAGATGCCGTCACAGCGCCTGCTGCAGCGCTTCGATGTGCGCCAATGCGAGGAAGCCCTGCGCGCGGCGAATGCCAACATCGGTGCCGCCCGTGCAGCGTTTTTCCCCTCGATCACCTTGAGCACCGGTGTCGGCATCGCCAGCCCGCGCTTGAGCAACTTGTTTTCGGCCGGCAGCGGCGCCTGGCTGTTCACCCCGCAACTGAACCTGCCGTTGTTCGACGGCGGCCGCAACCAGGCCAACTTGGACCTGGCCACCGCTCGCCAACAGTCGGCAGTCGCCCAATACGAAAAAACCGTGCAGGACGCCTTCCGCGAAATCGCCGACCTGTTGACTCAGCGCCAGCAAGCATTGGCCAACGCCACCACACAAATTGATCTGGCGGCGTTGACCGCCTTGAAGGCCAAGCGTCTTGATCAACAAATCGCCGTGGGTGCGGCTGCCCGTTCAGAGCACACCGGCGCTTCAATTCGCCTGGCTGAAGCCGCCATCGAATTACGCAAGGCCACCTACCAGTTGTTGTTCAACCGCCTGGCGCTGTATCGCGCGCTGTCTGGCGCACCGTTATTTTCCTTCGCAGAAAGGGTTCCATCATGAGTTTGATCACGCCTCCTACCCGTGCCGCGCTTTGGGGCGCCGCCGCGCTGATGTCTTGCACGCTGGCGCCTCAGGCACAGGCGGCCGACACCACCACTGCAACCCTGGGCCTCGGCATGGGCGTCACACCGCGCTTCATGGGCGCAGACCGCTACCGGGCGCTCGTACTGCCGATGTTCAGCATCCAGCGCGGTGTGTTGTTTGCCGACAGCACCCGTGGCCTGGGTGTGCAATTTCAATCCGACAGCGGCTTTGCTGCCAGCGCGGCGATCAACTACGACCTGGGCCGCAAGGAAAAGGACAGCACCAGCCGCCCCGGCGGCCGCGAGCTGAACGGCATGGGCGATGTCAACGGCGCCACCGTCGCCGACTTCACCCTCAGCCAGCAACTGCTTGACTGGCTGTCGGTCAGCGGCGAAGCCGAACTGCGCATGGCCGGCGAGCACCGGGGCAACCGCTACCGCTTTGGCCTCGAAGGCATTCTGTTTCATACCGACAGCGACACCCTGGCCCTGGATCTCGATGCGCACGCCGGCGATGGCCGCTACAACCAGACCTACTTCGGCGTCACCCAGGCGCAGAGCCAGCGTTCGCTCTATGGAAAATACAGCGCCGATGCAGGCATCTATGCCTACTCCGCCGCCTTGAACTGGCAGCACAGCCTGGATGCACACTGGTCGACGCTGGTCAGCCTGACGCTGACCCAGTACGCCGACCAGGCCCGCAACAGCCCGCTGGTCCTGCGTGAAAGCGCCGGCCTTGGCCTGTTCGCCATCAACTACACCTTCTGATAACGAGGCCCCAGGCATGCATGGTTTTCCTCAGCTGTTTCGTCCCTGGGCCCGTCTCCTGATCCTCGGCCTCGCCTGCCTGACAACGGCGGCCTGTTCGCGCGAGTCACCCGTGCCGGAGCCCGCCGTAAGGTCCGTAAAAGTCACCGCAGTGCGCGCCGCGCAAGTGGACGCTGCGCCGTTGACCGGCGTCGTGCGCCAACGCCAACGTGCAACGCTGGCCTTCGAGGGCGCAGGTCGTCTGGTCGCCTTGAACGTTGATGTAGGCGATTCGGTTAAACAAGGTCAGGTACTGGCGAGTCTGGACGCGGCCGCAGTCCGGCTGCGCCTGAAACAGGCCCAGGCCACCTTGTTTGCCAGCGTGGCACAGACAAGCGAGCGCAAGCGCAACAAAGTCCGCCAGCAACAGTTGTTTACCCAGGGTAGCGTCGCGACCAGCGCTGTGGAGCAAGCCGAAGCGGCGTGGCAAGCGGCCGTTGCGCAGCAGACCGCCGATGAAGCGGCGCTGGACCTGGTGCGCCGCGATCAGCGCCAAGGGCAACTGATTGCACCTTTCAACGGCCGCGTCGTGGCTCGGCCTGCGCAGCTGTACAGCGAGCTATCGCCCGGCCAGGTCGTAATGGAGCTGGAGGCCTCGGGCGCTTTGCAGGTGCTGGTGCAAATCCCGGTGGAACAGGCCGCCGGCCTCAAGCCTGGGGACCACGCCGTAGCCGCCGACCCGACCGCGCCGGGTTCTAGCCTGCCGCTGGTGTTGGAAGGCCTGTCGATGCGCGCACAGAACGGTTTGTTGCAAAGCGCGCGCTTTCGCCTGACCGCCAACGACCTCGCGCTGCCCAGCGGCGTGAATCTCAATGTGAGGCTCGCGTCCCCTGCTCCGCTCCCGCTGTCCATTCCAACCCAGGCCCTGCGCATCGGGGGTGACGCCAGCCAGGTGCAAGTGTTTGTCTATGACCCCACCGCGGGCAAGGTCGCCCAGCGTGAGATCAAGATCGGCCTGATCGACCAGGGCCGCGTCACTGTCGACAACGGCCTCAAGGATGGCGAGCAAGTGGTCGTCACGGGCGTCGCGTTTCTCAGTGACGGCCAGCCCGTCAACCTGCTTGCGCCCTCCAGCCGCTTGAGCACAACCGAATGATCAACCTGACCCGACACGCCTTGGGCGCAAGCCGCCTGACGCTCTTCACCGCGCTGTTGATCCTGATCGCAGGTGTGGCGACGTTTCTCAGCTTCCCCACCCAGGAAGAGCCCTCGGTGACCATCCGCGATGCGCTGGTGAGCATCCAGTTCCCCGGACTGCCCAGCGAGCGCGCCGAAGAATTGCTGGCGCGGCCCACCGAAGAAAAACTGCGCGAACTGTCGCAAATCAAAAATATCGTGACCACGATTCATCCCGGCAGCGTGGTTATCCAAGTGACGGCCCGTGATGAAACCAAGGACCTCGGCGTGCTGTGGCAGCAGGTGCGCAATAAGGTCGCCGAAGCCGGCGCGGGCTTTCCACCCGGCACCCAAGGGCCGTTTGTCGACGATAATTTCGGGCGCGTCGCCGTGGCCTCCATCGCCGTCACAGCACCCGGCTACAGCATGAGCGAGATGCGCGGGCCGTTGAAGCGCCTGCGCGACCAGTTGGGCGGGTTGCCGGGCATCGGCCAGGTCACCTTGCATGGTTTGCAGGATCAACAGCTTTCAATTGATTTCAACCCGCAACGCCTGGCCGGGCTGGGTTTGTCCCCGCAGCAATTGTTCCAGCAACTGCAGCAACAGAATGTGCTGGCGCCTGGCGGTATCGCCGACATTGGCGGGCAGATCACCACCCTCACCGTGACCGGCGAATTGCTCGGTGTGGAACAGCTGCGCCAGGTGCCGATTCAACTGCCCGGCGCCGACGGCAGTGTGCAATCGGTGCCGTTGAGCGCCCTTGCGCAGATTGCCGTGATGGCTGCCGACCCGCCCCAGACCGCCGCGGTGTACCAGGGCCAGGACGCCGTGGTGCTGGCCGTGTCCATGGCGCCAGGGCAAAACATTCATCAATTCGGCGCAGCCCTGCGCGAACGACTGGCGCAGTTGGAGCAGCAACTCCCGCTGGGCTTTACCGCCCATGTGGTGACGTTCCAGGCCGATGTGGTCGATCAGCAGATGTCCAAGATGAAGCATGTGATGATCGAAACCGTGGTCATCGTCATGGCGGTGGTGATGCTGTTCCTCGGCTGGCGCACCGGCCTGGTGGTCGGCGCCATTGTGCCGCTGACCATCCTCGGCACGTTGATCGCCATGCGCATGCTGGGGGTCGAGCTGCAGACCGTATCGATTGCCGCGATTATCCTCGCGCTAGGCTTGCTGGTGGACAACGGCATTGTCATCGCCGAGGACATCGAGCGCCGGCTGCATGCCGGTGAGGAACGCCGCCAGGCCTGCGAGGATGCGGGGCGTACGCTGGCGATTCCGCTATTGACCTCCTCCCTGGTGATTGTGCTGGCCTTCTCGCCGTTCTTCCTCGGCCAGACCAGCACCAATGAATACCTGCGGTCATTGGCCATTGTTCTTGCCCTGACCCTGCTCGGCTCGTGGCTGTTGAGCATCACCGTCACGCCGCTGCTGTGCCTGTATTTTGCCAAGCCCCCACGTCATAAGGCGTCAGAGGACAGCTACAACAGCCGCTTTTACCAAGGCTATCGGGCCGTCATCTGCCGCGTGCTGCAGCACAAGGTGCTGTTTCTGATGGCCATGTTGGTGTTGCTGGCCGCCGCCATTTTTGAACTGATGCGCGTGCCCTATGACTTTTTACCCCAGTCGGACCGGTTGCAGTTTCAGGTGCCCATCACCCTGGAGCCCGGCAGCGGTTCGCGCAAGACCTTGCAAAGCGTGCGCGAGATCAGCCTGTGGTTAGGCAAGGAACCCCAGGTAGTCGACAGCATCGGCTACGTGGGCGATGGCGGACCGCGCATCGTGCTGGGCCTCAACCCGCCGCAGCCAGCACCGGAAACCGCTTACTTCACCGTCAGCGTCATGGCGGGCACGGATATCGATGCGGTCATTGCCAATATGCGTCGCTATCTGCTCAAACAACACCCCGAGCTGCGCGCCGAGCCCAAACGGTTTTCCCTGGGCACCACAGAAGCCGGGGTCGCGATCTATCGCGTGATTGGCCCGGACGAGAACGTATTACGCCTATTGGCCGGCCAGATCGAGAACGCTTTGCGCAACATGCCGGGCACACTCGATGTGCGCAATGACTGGAGCACGCGCCTGGCGCGCTATACCGTCGAGGTCGACCAGCACAGTGCACGCCGCGCCGGGGTCGACACCCAGGCCATAGCCCAGGCCTTGCAATTGCACTTCGGCGGCATCGAGGTTTCGTCCCTGCAGGACAATCAGACCCGCGTACCGCTGGTGGTACGCGAACCTGCGACGACAAACACCGTATCGCCCGATCTGCGCGGTATCCAGGTCTACCCGGCCGACGGCTCGACGCCCGTGCCGCTGTCGGCCATTGCCCGCATTGTCGCCTCCAGCGAACCGTCCACGCTGATGCGCCGCAATCAGGAACGGGCCATCACCGTAGTGGGCCACAACCCGTCGCTGACGGCGACGTCCATCGTCGAGCAACTGGCGCCGCAGCTCGCGGCATTGCGCTTGCCGCCGGGCTACCGGATTGAACTGGGCGGTGAAATCGAAGACTCGGCAGATGCCAACCAGGCGCTGCTGCAATACCTGCCCCACGCGCTGATCGCCATGCTGTTGTTGTTTGTGTGGCAGTTCAATTCGTTTCGCAAGGTGCTGATTGTGGTTTGCGCAATTCCCTTTGTACTGATCGGCGTTTCAGTCGCGTTGCTGGTCACCGGTTACCCGTTTGGCTTCATGGCCACGTTCGGCCTGCTGTCACTGGCAGGGATCATCGTCAATAACGCGGTGCTGTTGCTGGAGCGCATTGAAGCGGAACTCCACGACGGCCTGCCCGTGTACGAGGCCGTCGTAAATGCCGCCGTCAAACGCCTGCGCCCGATCGTCATGACCAAACTGACCTGCATCCTCGGGCTGATCCCGTTGATGCTGTTTGCCGGGCCACTGTGGAAAGGCATGGCAATCAGCATGATGGGCGGTCTTGCACTGGGAACGTTGGTAACGCTGGGGTTGATCCCGGTCCTGTATGTATTGCTGTTTACGCAGCGTAAAACTCCACACATCACGGTGAACACACCATGACTTTTTTGCTCAAGGCGACGCGCACCTTCAAACGCCTATCCAAAGGGGCCATGCTGCTCAGCGCACTGTCGATCAGTATTGCCAGTCACGCCGCAACCCCACATCCCGACGCATTCGTCCACCCCGGCCTGTTGCAAACCGAACAGGACTTCCTGCGCATCCGCGAAAAACTGGCCAACCATAACCAGCCGTGGCTGGCCGGCTGGCATAAGCTGATCGCCAACCGGCACGCTTCACTGGCCTGGAACCCGAGCCCGGTCGCAGTGGTGTATCGGGGCGCGGATGGCCAACATCCGGAAAACTACGCCCGCTTATTCAACGACGCTGCAGCAGCGTACGCACTGGCCCTGCGCTGGCAGCTTTCGGGTGATCCCGCGTATGCCGACAAAGCCGTAGCGATGTTGAACCAGTGGTCCAGCACCCTTACATCGATTGAAGGCACCTCGGACCGCTTCCTGGCATCCGGCTTGTACGGTTATCAACTGGCCAACGCCGCAGAGTTACTGCGCGGTTATTCAAAGTGGAAGGCGGCGGACTTTCATCAGTTTCAAAGCATGATGCTCACGGTCTTCTACCCGATGAATCATGATTTTCTGGTGCATCACAATAACGCGCCGGTCGACCACTATTGGGCGAATTGGGACCTGGCCAACATGAACGCGATGCTGGCCATCGGCGTGCTGACCGACCGCCGCGACATCTACGATGAAGCGGTCAACTATTTCAAACACGGCGCCGGCAACGGTGCCATTGAACACGTGGTGTGGAAGCTCTACGGCAATGGTCTCGGCCAGGTCCAGGAAAGCGGGCGCGACCAGGCGCACACCCTGCTCGACATCGCCTTGCTCGGCAGCTTCTGCCAAATGGCCTGGAGCCAGGGCGACGACCTGTTCGGTTACCAGAACAACCGGGTGCTGCAAGGCGCCGAGTACGTTGCCAAGTACAACCTGGGCAACGATGTGCCGTTCACGACCTTCATCAACAGCGCGTTCAAGCAGACCGTCATCTCGCCCGATCACCGTGGCGATATTCGCCCGATCTGGGAACTGCTCTACAACCATTACGTCGTGCTCAAAGGCCTCAGCGCGCCGAACGTGAAAGCCTTCGCGCACAAAGTCGAGGTGGAAGGCGGTGGCGGGGATTATGGCCCCAACAGCGGCGGCTACGACCAACTGGGGTATGGAACCTTGCTCTATTCGTTGGGGGAATACGGCCTGTCCAAAAATGAACTGGTGCCGTGAAGGTCCATCCCTGAACTTTCACGGCAGCCGTGCTTCAGAACGGTAGTCGGCCGGTCAGCATGTCCCACCACATTTTCCAGTCGCCCCGAAAGCGGCCCAGGGGATGCCGGAAAGTGGGTGGCCGGTTGAGTTCAAAGAAATGTGCGCTGTGCGAAACCGCTGCGACGCCTTGGCGAAATGGCGATCGCCACTACATCGACTTGACCGAGACCACTTCCACAAAACGAAACTTCTTCCTGGCTGCCTTGGTAGCTTCTTGCTCGGCTACAAGGGTGCTGAGCGTGTCAGCCTCATGAATGATCTCGTGCATCTGCCCTTCGAACTCATTGCCCACGCGCAGTGTGACCCTGAGCCTCGGGGTAAAGCCTTTTGAGGTTTTCTGTTGCTTTTTGGGCGTTGCCTTTGGCGGTATCACGACTGCCGGAACGGGTTCTGGCTGAGGGTCAGCTTCCGTCGACACTGCGGGCACAGATACGCCGAATAGCGCCTGTCGCATCTCTTCTTCCGTCAATTCGGTGTTCATACTGTTTCTCAGGGGGGATTCAGGAAAGGCTTGGCCGCGATTGAAGCCATTGCTCGTGGCCGTGGGTCATATATTAACTGAGCGCAAACATCTGCGTTCTGTTGTCTTTTTTCGCGGGTGGCTACATGGCCCAAGCGGATTGGTCTCGTTGAGCGTGACGGCCCGCACCAGCGCAAAACATCATAAAAATAGATGATCTTAAAAAATCACATAATAACAATATCTAATAATTAGCTTATTCCAAAAAAGACTTTCCCTCGGGTTTTTTATAGGAATATCTTCACTTCACAGACCGACCCCAAACCTGGCGGAGGACGTACCCCCGACCACCAGGAGCCTGCAAAAGGCTAAATGGACCGATCTCGACATGCCAGACCTCGCCGCCCCGCTGCCCCTCAAGCACTTCCACCTGTCACTGCTGACCAGTTCGCTGCTGCTCGCTGCGGCGCCCTCCTTCGCCGAACCCGCTACGCAAGACGCCAGGCTCGGTACCGTCACCGTGATCTCCACCGGCCTGCGTGGTCAGGCGCGCACCGTGGCCGACAGCCCGGCGCCGATTGATGTGATCAACAGCGAGCAACTGCTCAAGACCGGCCGCGCGGAGTTGTCCGAAGCGATTGCCAAATTGCTGCCGTCGTTCAACTTCGGCACCAACATCGCCGGCTACAACTCGGTGACCCGCCCGCTGAGCAACCGCAGCCTCGGCCCCGCCTACACGCTGGTGCTGGTCAACGGCAAACGCCGCCACAACGGCGCCACGGGCCAGCGCGGGTCCATCGACAACAGCGGTGCGAATGCGGTGGACATCGACTTGATCCCGGTCAGCTCGGTGGACCATATCGAAGTGCTCAAAGACAGCGCAGCGGCCCAGTACGGGTCCGATGCGGTGGCGGGTGTGATCAACATCATCCTCAAGACCGGCAGCAGCGGCGGTCACCTGGAAACCAGTTACGGCCAGTTGTTCTCCGGCCAGGGCGAGACCATCAAGGTGGCCGGCGACCAAGGCTTCACACTGGGCGATGGCGGCTTTTTCCACCTGTCGGCGGATGCACGCAAACGTGGCGAAGCGTCGTGGAACGACAAGGCCGACGGCAGCGTCAGGGCCTTCAACGATCCGGCCAAGGAAGCCGCCTGGGACCGCGTAGCGATCAAGAACGGCGACCCCGACCTCAAGGCCTTCAACCTGGCCTATAACGCCGAACTGCCCCTGGAAGACCTGACCCTGTACTCATTCTCCACCTACGGCGAGCGAGACGCCGAGGCCGCCAACTACTTCCGCCTGCCGACCGGCCGGGCCGCCGTGCCCGAGGTGTTCCCCGACGGTTACTACCCGTTGAACAACATCAAGGACCGCGATTATCAACTGCTGTTCGGCGGCAAGGGCCAGGCAGCCGAATGGAACTGGGACCTGAGCACCACCTACGGGCGCAACAATGTGCACCACTCCAGCGACCTCAACATCAACCCGTCCCTGGGCACCGCATCACCGACCAAATTCGACAACCTGGCGACCTTTCGCTTCGAGCAGTGGGTCAACAACCTGGATTTCACCCGCCGCTACGACAGCCTGTTCAACCTGACTTCGCCGGTGCAGGTGTCGGCCGGACTGGAACACCGCTGGGAGCACTTCAGCACCTTCGCCGGCGACCCCGAGGCCTATATCACCGGTTCGTACCCGGCGGCATCGGGTGCCCAGGCGGCGGTGACGATTCGTCCGGAAGACGAAGTCAGCCTGATCCGCAACAACTACGCCGGCTACCTGGACCTGGGCTTCGACCTGACCGAACGCTGGTTTCTCGACGTCGCCGGGCGGGTCGAACATTACGACGACGACTCAGGCAACACTTTCGGCCTGAAAGTGAACTCGCGCTACGAACTCACCGACAGCGTGGCCGTGCGCGGCACTGTCGGCACCGGTTTCCGTGCGCCGTCCCTGACCCAGATCGGCTACACCGTGGCCGACAACCGCGTGTCCACCGACGTGAACGGCAACGTAGTGCCCGCCGTCACCCGCCTGACCCCGTCGGGCAGCAACCTGGCCAAGGCGTTGGGCGGAGATGACCTCAAACCGGAAAAATCGCGCAACCTCGGGCTGGGCCTCACCTGGCAACCGGCACCGCGCACCAGCATCACCGCCGATGCCTACCTGATCGACATCGACGACCGCATCGCCCTGACCAGCAATATCTACGACCAGGGCAACGGCGTGATCAACGGCATCCTCACCGGCCAAGGCGTGCCCTCGGGCACCTGGGTCAACTATTACACCAACGCCTTCGATACCCGCACCCGTGGCCTGGACGTGGTCGCCGACCACACCACACCGCTGGATACCTGGGGCGAAGTGCGCTGGAGCCTGGGTTTCAACTGGAACAAGACCACCATCGAAGGCACCCGCGACACACCGAATGCGCTGGCCAATTCCGGCGTGACCCTGGTGGGCCGCGACCGCGAAGGCGACCTGACCGAAGCGTCGCCCAAGACCAAATGGATCCTGGGCGCCAACTGGAAGGTCGAGGACCTCGCAGTCAACCTGCAAACCAGCCGCTACGGCGCGGTCAAGACGCTGGCGGTCAACCCCACGGGCGACCGCAGCTTCGGCGCCAAATGGATCACCGACCTGGACGTCAGCTACACCTTCGTCGACCAGATCACCGTGAGCATCGGCGGCACCAACATCTTCGACGTGCGCCCCGACCGGCACGCCGTCTACAGCAACCTGGGCCTGGCGCCCTACGGCAACCCGCCGTTCTACCCCGGCGGCGGCTACTGGTACACCAAGCTGGCCTACGACTTCTAAGCCAATCGCCATACGAGGGCATCCCATTGAACACCTCCAACTTGATGAGCCGTCTATTGGCCCCTTGCGCCCTGGCATTGAGCCTGGCCGCCTGCTCACCTTCGGGCAGTGACAGCCAGGTCGGCAAGACCCTGAATATCGCCTTCTTTGGCGACAACACCACACTGGTCAGCGTCGACCCATTCCAGGTCTATTGGCTGGAACACCGGGTGTTGCTGCGCAATGTCGCCGAGTCGCTGACCGACCAGGACCCGCAAACCGGCAAGATCATTCCCTGGCTGGCCAACAGCTGGGAAGTCAGTGACGACGCGCTCACCTATACCTTTCACCTGCGCGATAACGTCACCTTCAGCAATGGCGAGCGCTTCAATGCCGTGGCGGTCAAAACCGCCTTCGACAGCAACAAGGCGCTGGCCGCCGAGTTGCCGGCCACCTTCGGCGCCACCTATCTGGCGGGGTTCGACCATGCCGAAGTGGTGGATGACCTGACCGTCAAACTGGTGCTGGCCAAACCCAACGCCGGGTTCCTGCAAGCCACGTCCACCACCAACCTGTCGATCCTGGCGCCCGCCTCTTATGCGCTCAGCGCCAAGGAACGCTCGCTGGGCAAGATCATCGGCACCGGGCCGTTCGTGCTGGCCAGCTACACCCCGGAAGTCGGCGCGCACCTGACCAAGCGCAAGGGTTACGCCTGGGCCTCGGCGAATATGAAAAACCAGGGCGAAGCGCACCTGGATGCGGTGGACGTCACCTACATCCCCGAGGAAAGCGTGCGCAACGGTCTGTTCCTGCAAGGCAAGGCCGACATCCTGTGGCCGCGCAACCCGTTCTCCGAGGTCGACCTGAAGCTGTTCCAGTCCAAGGGCGCGACCATCCAGAGCCGTTCGCTGCCGGGGCCGGCGTTGAACCTGTATCCCAACACCCGTGACGGCCGCGCCCTGGGCGACAAACAGGTACGCCTGGCCCTGCAAAAAGCCATCGACCGCAAGAGCTACGCCAGCACCGTGTACAACGCTGAATTCCCGGTGGTGGACGGCATCTATGACGTGACCACGCCTTACTTCAAAAGCCAGGGCGCCAAGCTGGTGTATGACCCGGCGGGTGCGGAGCGCCTGTTGGATCAGGCAGGCTGGGCCAAGGGCGCCGACGGTTACCGCAGCAAAAACGGCAAGCGCCTGAGCCTGAGCTACAACATCAGCCCGGCTGAAACCGCAGGCGACGTACTGATCCAGGATCAACTGCGCAAGGTCGGCATCGAGTTGAAGCTCAGCGTGGTCACCCGCGCCGAGTGGGTCGCCAACAACTCCGCCGGTAACTATGACCTGACCATCAACTACATGACGCGCGCCGACCCGATCATCCTGCAAACCATCCTCGATCCGCGCACCGCCAACAGCTCGACCCTGGCCACCAACCTCTACGAACCGGCGGTACTGGACACCGCCAAGGGCCTGTTCGATGCCGGCATCACCGCCACCCAAAGCCAGCAACGTGCAGCAGCCTACGGCGCCCTGCAAGACCTGCTGGTGGATGAGGGCTCGGCGTTCCCGGTCTACGAGCGCGTGTGGCAGGCGGCGACCTCATCCAAAGTGAAAAACTTCCGCTGGACCGCCGAAGGCTTTGCGCTGCTGGGTGATATCGAGGTCGATGCACCATGAGCCGCTACTTGATCGGCCGGGTCGGCCAGGCGCTGCTGGTGCTTTGGGGTGCGTACAGCATCACTTACTTCATCCTCTACCTGCTGCCGGGCGACACTTTGTCGATCATGCTCAGTGCGTCCGGCATGGAAGCCGACGCGCTGTCGGTGGAAGACCTGGCCAAGGCGCGGGCCTATTACGGGCTGGATAAAGGCCTGTTCGAGCAATATATCGACCTGCTGCTGGGCGCGTTGCACGGTGACTTCGGCCTGTCACTGTCGCTCAACCGCCCGGTGGCCGAGTTGCTCGCCGAACGCCTGCCCCAGACGCTGTCCCTGGCGGGGCTGGCGATTGTGCTGTCGCTGCTGGGCGGCATCGGCCTGGCGTACCTCACCGCGTATATCCGCTGGCAACCGTTGAAAAAAGCCCTGGCGCGCTTGCCGTCCCTGGGCTTTTCGGTGCCGGTGTTCTGGATGGGTTTGCTGCTGATCCAGGTGTTTGCGTTTGGCCTGGGTTGGTTTCCCGCCACCGGCAGCCGGGGCTTCGAAAGCCTGGTACTGCCGGCGATCACCCTGGCGATCCCCAGTGCGGCGGTATACGCCCAGGTGCTGCAACGCAGTTTTCAGGGCGTGTGGAAAGAAGCCTATATCGTCACCGCCTACGCCAAAGGCCTGAGCCGAGGCCAGGTGCAGGCCCGCCATGGGTTCAGGAATGCCGCGCTGCCCATCCTTACGCTGATCGGTTTGCAGGTGGGCAATACCGTGTCCGGCGCCGTGCTGGTGGAAACCATCTTCGCCCGCTCCGGCATCGGCCGCCTGGCCCAGGAAGCCGTGCTGCGCCAGGACATTCCAGTGGTGCTGGCCATCGTTGCCGTGTCGGCGGCGGCCTTTGTCCTAGTGAACCTGCTGGTGGACCTGCTTTACCCGTGGCTCGACCCGCGCATCTCCCACACGCCCAAGGTGTCCTAGACCATGACGACGCTTACCCACAAACGCGTGCGCAGTGAAACCCTCTGGCGCCGCCGCAGCCCCTGGCAACGCGCCACGGCGACCCTGCTGCCCTTGTTGCGCCGGCCGGGGTTCAGCCTGGCGGTGCTGGTGGTGCTGTTCTCGCTGGTCGCCGCCGTGGCACCGCACCTGCTGAGCAGCTTCGACCCTTACGCCACCGCCCCCGCCGCCAAGCTCACCGCGCCTAACCTGAACCACTGGTTCGGCACCGATGAACTGGGCCGCGACCTGTTTACCCGCGTGGTCTACGGCGCGAGCCTGTCGGTGCTGGCAGCCTCGCTGGCGGTGGGGATCGCACTGGTGGGCGGACTCGGGCTGGGCGTCTTGTCCGGGTTTGCCGGTGGCCGTCTCGATGCGGTGATCATGCGCGTGGTCGATGTGCTGCTCGCCCTGCCCGGCCTGCTGCTGGCCCTGGCGATCGTCACGGCCATCGGTTTTGGCACCGTGCCGGTGGCCATCGCGGTGGGCATCGGCATTATTCCGGGCTTTGCCCGCACCACCCGCGCCGAAGTACTGCGGGTGAAAACCCTGCCCTATGTAGAAGCCGCACGCCTGGGCGGTGCCAGTTGGGGCCGCACCTTGCTGCGACACATCCTGCCGAATGCCTGGGGCCCGGTGGCGGTACTGGCCACCCTGGATTTCGGCGCGGCAATCCTCGCCACCGCAGGCTTGAGTTTCCTCGGTTTCGGCGCCGCGCCACCGGCGGCGGAATGGGGCACCTTGATCGCCAACGGCCGGCACTTCCTGATCACCGCACCGTGGGTGTCCTTGCTGCCCGGCCTGTTCCTGGTGGCGGTGGTGTTCAGCCTCAACCATATCGCCCGCACCTTTGAGGAGATCCAGCGATGAGCGCGCTTTTGATCGATGTACGCCAACTCAGTGTCGATTACCGCGCCAGCGGCCAGGTCAATCCGGCGGTGCGTTCGCTGTCGTTTTCCCTGGCGAAGGGCGAAACCGTGGCGATTGTCGGCGAGTCCGGCTCGGGCAAATCCACTCTGGCCAACGCCATTCTGGGCCTGCTGCCGGACAACGCGCAGATCAGCGCCGGGCAACTGTGGGTCGACGGCCATAACCTGACCCACGCCAGCGAACGCCAGAAACGCAGCCTGCGCGGCCGCACCATCGGCCTGGTGCCCCAGGACCCGATGGTCAGCCTCAACCCCACCCTGCGCGTCGGCCAGCAGATTGCCGAGGCGTTGATCCTGGCCAAGGGCAAGCGCTACCCCGGCGTCGATGCGGATATTGTCGAGTTGCTGCAACAGGTGGGGATCGACAAACCGGTACTGCGTGCGCGTCAGTATCCCCATGAACTCTCCGGCGGCATGCGCCAGCGCGTGCTGATCGCCATCGCCCTGGCCGGTAACCCGCGCCTGATCATCGCCGACGAACCCACCAGCGCCCTCGACGTGACCGTGCAGCGCAAGATCCTCGATCACCTGCAACGACTGGTCAGCGAGCGCGGCATTTCGCTGCTGATCATCACCCACGACCTCGGCGTAGCCACTGACCGCGCCGACCGCATCCTGGTGATGCAGCACGGCGAGGTGGTGGAACAAGGCCCGCCAAAGCAGATCCTGGCCCAGCCCAGCCACGACTACACCCGCGCCCTGATCGCCGCCGCGCCCGCCTTCGCCAGGCGTCGCGAACCGTTGATCAATCTCGACCTGGGGCGCCAGCCGATCCTGAGCCTGCACAACGTCGGCAAGACGTTCGCCCTGCCCAAGGTCAAGGGCGAGGCGTCGACTTTCCTGGCCCTGGAGGGTCTCAACCTGGAGGTCTACCCCGGCCAGACCCTGGCTATCGTCGGCGAGTCCGGCTCGGGCAAGAGCACCGCGCTGCGCATCGCCCTCGGCCTGGAGAAGCCAAGCCAGGGCCGGGTGAGGTTCGAACAGCAAGACGTCACTGACCTCAGTTGGCGCGACTTCCGCCCATTGCGCCAGCGCCTGCAATTGGTGCAGCAAAACCCTTTCGCCGCCCTCGACCCGCGTTTTACGGTGTTCGACAGCATTGTCGAACCGCTGGTGTCGTTCGGTTTGCTCAAGGGCGCGGCGCTGGAGCAGGCGGCGCGGGCGTTGATCAGCCGCGTGCATTTGCCGGTGAGTTTCCTCGACCGCTTGCCCCGCGAGCTGTCCGGCGGGCAGTGCCAACGTGTGGCCATCGCCCGCGCCCTGGCGTTGAAACCCGACCTGCTGCTGCTGGACGAACCGGTCAGCGCACTGGATGTGTCGGTGCAGGCACACATTCTCGACCTGCTGCAGGAACTGCAACGGGACATGGGCATTGCCTATGTGCTGGTGTCCCATGACCTGTCGGTGGTCGCCAACTTCGCCCATGAGGTGCTGGTGCTGCGTAATGGCCGCGTGGTGGAACAGGGTTCGGTGGAGCAGATCTTCAACCGCCCGGCCACCGCGTACACCCGCGAACTGATTGCGGCCATCCCTGGCCAGCTGCTCAAGGCGACGGCCGCCTGAGGCGCTCCTCAAGCATACGGTTTGGGGAGGAAGCAATTGCTAACACCTTTGAATTCATTACAGGGGAATCAAACGTCACGGTTGCTCACTCACTTCAACAGCCCCGTCGATAGAACCAAAACTGGGCCCCCATGAATGATTGAGGTTGAGAGGTAGAAATTCGTGACCCTACTGACTAGCAGCGCCCCCCGGAATACAGGGCAAGTACTGCCACAGCCTTTCGTGGCCGAGCCCACACTGGTCCCGTCACCCGCCACCAGCACAGCTTTACACGCGACCGACCAAGCCCTTGGCGAAACTCCCCAGGCCAAGGGCGACAAGGACCTCGCGGGGGTGTTTGCCAAAACCTCACATGAACTCGTGAAGACCGGGCTTTCATTTGACAATACCGATTACCTCGACGAGATTCCGCCTGATTCAACCTTCGGACAATGGTGGACACACCTACACAAACTGCTTAAAAACCCACAGTTCGTGGGTTGGGCGAAAGGCAAACATATCGACCTTTCCAAGCCTCTGCTGATCAGCTCCTTCGGCCGTCTGACCGCGATTGCCAGTGGCCAGCACCAAACCTTCGGAGCGTTAGATAAGGACCCCTTATGGGACATGGCCGTGGCACCAGTGCTACGGACGGCGGGCGTGGTGGAGGCGGGTAACTCCCCCCTGGTAATCACGCCGGGCAGTCCCACCAGCGCCCCCTTTCAGGTCGTGGCGAATTTCTATGGCGAATGGGGCAATGTGAGTGCTGTGCGAGCCAACGAGTTGGAGCGGACCCAGACCTTCAGAAAAAACGCGGCTAACGATCCGGACAGTCACATGACCCCAACGGCCAGTCTGGATCGCCTGGCCATGGAAAAAACTGCGCTGGGCGACGTTGAGGACATACACACGTTGTCCTCTAGGTTGAAGCAACTCCAGTACAACGGCGCCAGCCAAATCGAAGGTGCGTTGACGAGTACCACGATGGATGTGGATCCGGACTCGTCATTCGGCCAATTGAGCGAGTTGGGTATCACCATGCCCCCTACACTCGAACAGTTTATTCTTGCAAACAATTGGAACCTGCCAAAAACACCGGCAGAACTCGACAACTTAATACAGGTCATCAACAGTCCACCGCTGCCCGTGTCAACGCTTGGCACTCTGGGGGGAGCCCTGTCATGGCCAGTGCCGCTGAAGACGTACGAACAAAAAGCGGTTTACAGTCACTTCTACTACAACCTGAATCTGCCAAGCCTTATCGAAAATGGTCTTAAAAAAGACCCACGAGGTGCCTTGGGTTACCTGGCAAAAAACATCCAATTTTCTAGCAGCGAATTGCGCAATCCTCTTCAAGTCATAGAGAAAATACTCAATACCCCCAAGGCTCGCGAACTCGAGTCTGCCCTGCAAGCAAAAATGGGCGACCAATGGAAAACCAGCTCCTCCCATGACTGGGTCTTGACTGCGATCGCGACAACCTTGGACACAGAGAGCCTTTTTCGTCCAACTCTCAATCATGTGGCAGGTTTCAACCTCGCAGACTACCGCTTCAGTGGGCAGCCCCTGACAACGATCAAACAGGAACTCGCCGACCATCTCGTACAGCTCAACCGAGCATCGCAAGAGCTGGCCCCTGTTGCTGCGCACCTGCTGCTGGCGCGTGCGGCGCCCGAGCTGCTGGTTCAAAATATTCCCAATCACGTGACTTACGGGTCCGCCGCGTGGGTAGCGCTCAAGGCAGCGGTGGCGCGCATCGAAACCTACAGCCCTGGCGCCACCGCGCAGATGACCTTTGCTCAGGTGTCCGCACTGGACGCCAAGGATCCGATTACCGCTTCCGGCCAAGGAATTCAGGAAGCCAAATCAGGCTTGGCTCTGATCGAATGGGGAAAACTGCACGGCACACTCGTGCCCCGAGAAGACGGCAACTATGCTCAGGCACATATCGACCAGACGAAAAAAGCGTTTCAGGACAAAATTACAGCGTTGCAAACGTCACTCGAACACCTTGCCACCAAGGTGCCCACCCAACGCGATATTGGATTGGACGAACTCAAGAAGAAGTTTGGCGCCGAACTTCCTTACGAACTCAAGTGTTTCAGGGATAACAGCCCTATAGGAAGAGGCAGCGGCAACCTTGCCAGCCCCACACAACCCACCTTCTCGTTGTTGGATTTTTACCTAACCAATCCTGAGTTGAATAGATTTTCAAACTGGGTATCAGATGACAGTCGGTTTCCCACCGGCATGATCGCTCAACTGTCGAGCCTGCCCAACCCAAAATCCAAACATGAGCGAGCGTTTGACACGTACAAACAAAACGTTATCGACGCGCACACCATCGTGATAAAAAACCAGATTTCCAGACTGCCCCCAGATGATCGAAAAAATCTCGAGTTCGGTAAAATTCGAGTCTTTACCGAAGGTGAGGTCAAAAAGTCACGTTTGGTCCTTCCCGGTTCTACACACGACCACGAAGATCGCTATCCAGTCCAACCCCAGGACAAACGGGCGCTTATTTTCCAGACCGAGCGTGACGGCAATCTGGAGTTTTATGAAATGTCATCGCAAAAAGGGCAAATAACCAAGCGCGACGACCTGAAAAAAAACTTCAAGGAAGGACCTCAAGGCAATTGGGTCGAAATCCCTAGCCTTTATGGCAAAGCCTGGAAAAACACGGCTATCTATGAACGCACCCCATCGGTGGACCAGGCCGCTAAACAAGCAGCCAGCCCCCTACCGGTCACTACACCCGCTTCGTTCACCAGCCCACGCAGTCACTATATTGGTGAACTCGTCGCCTCCCATAGCAACCCCGCATCGCTCTTTAATACTATGTTTGAGTTGACCAAGGCCATCACGACATTTGATGAAGAGAAAGCCAAGGAAAACGCAATAACCAATATCATCTTCGGCCTGATACCTGGGGCCTCCGCCGTCAGGAAATTGATCAACGGCGACCCGCTGGCCGCGATTGGTGATCTGTGTTTTGATGCCGTCATGTACCTGACAGGTACGGCCTTTACCAAAGGCGGCAGCGCGCTCCGTAGCGTCGGAAGTACCAGGGCGGCAAGCGCTGCGAGCAGGCCATTTGGCCGAGGTGTGCTGGGAAGCGCCCCGCGCCTGCCTGTCAGCACTCGACCCATTGCGCCTGGCGCAAAATTCCCGCACATCCGTCAGGTGCAACAAAGTGCGATGAACAACGCGCAGATGAAGGAATTCGTCAAAAGGGCGGATATCGCTGAAGGGACCTATCAGGTGGGCACGAGCACTGAGCGTATCAAAGCGCTAGCGATGCGCGATCAGAACACAGGTCACTGGTTCCATTATGACGCTGGCAAAGCGCGCCCGTACGGAGCAAAAATTGACAAGTTTTCACCGCAGACACATCGACCGGTTTCAACTATAGCCTCTGCACCTTCGGCCCCGCTCAATCACTTCGAGAAAAGTCTGCAAGCCGATAACGTTGTACAAATGGGCGGTCCAATGAAGGACCTTAAGATGGTCGCTAACGAAATGCATACGTATGTTGATGTATACAAAGGAGTGGACCGTCTTAACATCGTTGCCCACGGACACCCCCGTAACGTGGCTGACAAAATATTCGGCAGGGGCACTCATGTCGTGATTGAGGGTAAACCCTATTCTGCTCGGGAACTGGTGACGTTATTGAACAGCAAGGGGGTTGATCCCTCGCTGTACAACAACATCAGGCTTTTGGTGTGCTATTCCGGTGAAGGGCGAAGCCATGCTTTTGGTCGATTGCTCCAACAAGAAGTCCAGCGCCCCGTCAAAGCGTTTGAAGGCAAGGTGAGCATGACTTTCGGCTCTACCGAAATGACCAGCAAGCGACGCACGTTAATGACGGCAACACAAAATATGTATCCGCAAGCCTCTCCCAGTATCGTCGAGCAAGTGTCAGACACGATATTACGAAACAAATTTATCGGTCAGATAACGCCAACCATCGCTAAAGCTCACGGCAGTGTCGTCAAGATCAATGTGGCAGATGTAGGCGCGCCGCCGGTGTTCACCGATAGCCTTATTTCTTACAAACCGGTGTATTTCCACTAAGGCCAGCCGTTCACTCGGCCGAGCGCCCCCCCACGCTCACACCCACCAACGGATAGGCATCACCCCTCCACCTATCACTGTTTGGCGTGCTTGACCTGCACCTCAGGCATCGCCGAAGAGTGATGATTCAGAATCTTCCACTGGCCGCCCACCTGCTCATAAACGAAGGTGTAGCGCGCCTGCACCTGGCTGACCTTACCCTTCGCGTCAGTCAGGGTGAAGGTGTAGACCCCGCTGTCCATGGCCACGTTAGTGCCCAGTTGGCGGATTTCACGGTAGTTGATCTGGCCAACCGGCTTGAGCGCCAGGAAGTGATCGAAGTAGTCCTTGATCTGGTCCGGCGTGGTGCGTACCTGGTTGGACACGGTCGGCTGCAATACCGCGCCCGGCGCATAGAGGTCGACCACCGACGTGACGTTGCCGGTCTGCAGGGCGCTGTTCCAGCGGTCGAACAAACCGGCAATCTCCCGGTCCTTCACATTGGCGGGCGCCTGGGCCACCTCGCGGTAGACATAGGGTGACGTTTCAGCGGCCTGAACAAACGGAACGCTCAAGGCAAACATCAGGGCGATTGCTGCGGGCTTGAATTGCATGGGGAGACTCCAGTGGTGTTCGTTGAGCCCACTTTGCCAAACCGAGCATGGCGCGCCATCGGCCAATCGGAGTCATTTACCTATGCCATTTGGCAGATAGCCGCCAAGGCGTTTAACCATGTTTAATAGACGCCCCGCCCTCCCTGCATCGCTGGAGCATCACCCATGCATAACCTGCCCCACGACCCCGGCAGCGCCTTGGCCATGCGCGCGCATTTGCGCCAATCGCAAAGCCGCACGGCGCGGCTGCGGCTGTTGGTGGATACCGGACAGGAGCTGAGCCAACTGGCCCCCGACGCCATGCGCGAACGCGTGCTCGTGCGCGCCTGCGCGTTTCTTGCGATGGACCACGGCCTGCTGCAGGAATGGGACACCGAAGGGGCCGTCCACACCACGGCAAGCCATGGCAGCCCGGCGCGCCTGAACGGCCTGGCGGCCCTCGCCGACCGCGACCTGCGCGCACCACGCTGGCAGGAACAGCCGCACAGCGTGCTGCAAGTGCCATTGTGCGGCAGTGACGGCCAGGCTTTTGGCCTGCTGGTGCTGGGCAACAGCGTCAGCCTGCGGGCGCCGGAGCACGAAGACAGCGAATCCCTGCAACTGCTCGCCACCCTGCTGGCTGCGCACCTGGAAAACGATCGGCTGTTGACCACCCTCAAAACCCGCGACAAGACCCTGTCCGACCTGGTCAACCGCCTGTTCCGCGCCCAGGAGGACGAGCGCAAACGCGTGGCCTACGACCTGCACGATGGACTGGCACAGACTCTCGCGGGTTTGCACCAGCGACTGCAAGGCTTTGCCGGCCGCTGCCCCGCACTGCCTGACGCACTCGCCGCCGATTTGCAGGCGATCCTCACCCTGGCGCAGCACTGCGTCGGTGAAGGCCGGCAATTGATCGCCGGCCTGCGCCCCACGGTGCTGGATGATTTCGGCCTGTTCAAAGCCCTCGACAAGGAAGCCGACCGCCTGCGCGACGCGGGCATCAGCGTGGTGTGGCAGGCGCAGTGTGAAACGCGCCTGGCCAGCCAGGTGGAGATCGCGCTGTTCCGGATCGGCCAGGAAGCCATCAACAATGTCCTCAAGCATGCCCACGCAAGCCGGGTGCACTTGACCCTGGCGTTGCACGACAGCCAGGCATCCCTGCGCGTGGACGACAATGGCAAAGGCTTCACTTGCGCGCCATTGCGCGATGACGCCCAGCACCTGGGCCTCGCGACCATGCAGGAGCGCGCCAGCCTGCTGGGCGGTAGTTTCACCTGCGTCAGCGCAGCCCACAGCGGTACCCAACTGCACGCCCGCGTGCCGGCCCATTTGCCTGGAACCCCTCAATGACCCACGTCCTGCGTCTCGTGCTGGCAGACGATCATGAAGTCACGCGCACCGGTTTTGTCTCGCTGCTGGCCGGCCTTGCGCAGTTCGAGGTAGTCGGTCAAGCCAGCGATGGGCTGCAGGCGGTTGAGCTGTGCGAACAGCTGCTGCCGGACATCGTCATCCTCGACATCCGCATGCCCGGGCTCAACGGCTTGGGCGCCGCGCGTTTGCTGCAAGAGCGCCTGCCGGCGGTGAAGGTGGTGATGTTCACCATGGACGACAGCCCCGAATACCTGGAAGCGGCGATGAATGCCGGCGCCGTCGGCTACTTGCTCAAGGACGCCAGCCGGGCCGAGGTGATCGACGCCCTGCAACAGGTGGGCGCCGGCGGCGAAGCGCTCAACACGGCGGTCAGCGCGCGACTGTTGCGCCGCATGACCGAACGCCAGGCCAGCGGCGCAGCCCCCAGCGAAAACCTCACCCCCCGCGAGCGCCAGGTACTGGGCCTGGTGGCCAACGGCATGAGCAACCGCGCCATCGGCGAACAGTTGGGGATCACCACCGGCACCGCCAAGGCCCATGTGGAGCGCGTGATCGGCAAGCTCGGCGCGGCTGACCGGACCCAGGCTGCCGTGCGCGGCATCGCCCTGGGCCTGGTGACGTCACCATGAAGCGGCGTTGGGCTGACCTGCCGCTGCGGGGCAAGGCGCTGGTGGTGATCTCGCTGCCGCTGGTGGTGCTGTTGCTGTCCCTGGTGCTGATCTACACCACCGAACGCCAGACCGCCCGCGCCGAAGAAGACGTGCGCCGCGTGTTGCGCGTGCAAGGCGATATCCAGGCCGTGCACACCCTGCTCGCAGAAGCCGCCGCCAGTGTGCGCGGCTACCTGCTCACGCACCGTGAAGACTTCCTGCCCAGCTACCTCAACGCCGGGCCACAGATCGAGTCCGCTCTGCGCCGGCTCGACCGCAACGTGCGTGATCCACGGGTGCGTGAGCAACTGAGCGCCATCAAGCCGCTGATCGAAGGCAAGGTCGACGGCCTGGAAGAGATGCTCAAGGACCGCGACGCCACACCGCAATCGATCAGTACCATCCTGATCAGCAACAAACACATCCTCGATGCGTTGCGCCAACACATCAGCACCATGCTCACCCTGGAGGAATCGTTGCTGGCCGAGCGCAGCGCTGCGGCGGCCGAAACCCGTCAACGGTTGCTGCTGTCCACCTGGCTGGCGGCGATCTGCGGGCTGTTTGGGGCGATTGTTGCGGTGCTGTTCCTGTCCAAGGGCATTGTGGCGCGGGTGCAGAACGTGCAACGCAATGCCCAGCGCCTGGCCCTCGGCTCGCCCCTGCTGCCGCAACCGCCGGAACACGATGAAATCGGCCAGTTGGGCACCAGCCTGGTAGAAGCCGGGTTGCTGCTGGCCGAACGCGAGCGCGCCTTGCGTGATAACGAAGAACGCCTGCGGCTGATCATCGACGGGGTCAAGGACTACGGGATCTTCGCCCTCGACACGGCGGGCCATGTCACCAGTTGGAACAACGGCGCCGAGCGGATCAAGGGCTATACCGAGCAGGAAATCATCGGGCAGCATTTCTCGGTGTTCTACTTGCCCGAGGAATGCCCGCAGCACCCGGACATGGCGCTGCGCGAAGCCACCCTTAATGGCGATTACACCGAGGAAGGCTGGCGCTGCCGCCAGGACGGCACGCGGTTCTGGGCCAGCGTGGTGATCACCGCCCAGTACGACGGCACCGGCGCCTTGCGCGGCTTTTCGAAGATCACCCGCGACATCACTGACCGCCGCGCTGCGGAAATCGCCCTGCGCAAGGCCCGTGAGGAAGCCGAGCGCGCCAGCCGCGCCAAAAGCGAGTTTCTGTCGCGTATGAGCCACGAACTGCGCACCCCACTCAACTCGATCCTGGGCTTCGCGCAGTTGCTGGACATGGACGCGCCCAAGGCGCAAAAGGCCGACGTCGGGCATATCCTGCGCGCCGGCCAGCATCTGCTGACGCTGATCAACGAAGTGCTGGACATTGCCAAGATCGAGTCAGGAAGCCTGGCGTTGAATATCGCGCCGATCCCGCTGGCGGAGGTCTTGCAAGAGGCGCTGTCGCTGGTCTCGCCGATGGCTGCCGACGCCGGCATTCGATTGCAGCCATTACCGGACTTGGCGGCGGACGTGGGCATCGTGGCCGACCGCCAACGCCTCACACAGGTGCTGCTGAACCTGCTGTCCAATGCAATCAAATACAACCCGCGCGATGGCGAGGTCAGCATCGAAGTCGTCGTTGATGGCCCGCGTATCGGCGTGTCGGTGTGTGATACCGGCCACGGCATTGCAGCGGACCATATGGGGCAACTGTTCAAACCGTTCGAGCGCCTGGGCGCCGACCCGAATGTGGAAGGCAGCGGCCTGGGCCTGGCCCTGAGCAAAAGCCTGCTGGAAAACATGGACGGCCACCTCAACGTGCAGAGCCAGGCTGGCATTGGCTCACGCTTCACCTTGGAACTGCCGTTCACGCGCGTGGCGCCATTGCAGCGCATCGCCACGCCCGTCATCGACACGCAGGCGCCGCGCCCTGCCCCCACGGCCTGCGCGCACCTGGGCAAGGTCTTGTGCATCGAAGACAACCTCTCCAGCCTGGCGCTGATCGAAACCCTGCTGCAACGCCGACCGGGGATAAAACTGCTGTCGAGCATGCAAGGCCAACTGGGCCTGGACCTGGCCGCGCAGCACGCGCCGCAGTTGATTCTGCTGGATGTGTGCCTGCCGGACCTCGACGGCGTGAAGGTGCTGCAACGCTTGCGTCAATCGCCGATCACCCGTGACACCCCGGTGCTGATGATCACCGCCGACGCCAGCGACCTTACCCGCCAGGCCTTGCAGGCAGCAGGCGCAACCGCCGTGTTGAACAAGCCGATCAACGTGCCCGCGTTTCTCGCCCACCTCGACCAGTCTTTTATGGAGCCCATGTGAACCTCGACCTGCGCATTCTGATCATCGACGACCAACGCCCGAACCTGGACCTGGTAGAGCAACTGCTCGCCCGCGAAGGGCTGACCAACGTGCTGAGCAGCACCCAGCCGCTGCGCACCCTGGAGCTGTTCAACAGCTTCGAACCGGACCTGGTGATTCTTGACCTGCACATGCCGCAATTCGACGGCTTCGCGGTGCTGGAACAACTCAACCGGCGCATCCCCCAGGGTGAATACCTGCCGATCCTGGTCCTTACCGCCGACGCCACCCGCGATACGCGCCTGCGCGCCCTGGCCCTGGGCGCCCGGGACTTCATCAGCAAACCGCTGGACGCGCTGGAAACCATGCTGCGGGTGTGGAACCTGCTGGAAACCCGAGTGCTCTACAAGACCCTGCGCACCCTGGTGCCCGCCGAGCACATCGAGTTGTTGCAAAGGCGCCAGGCAACGGGCACTCTGCCCGCCGCCGGGGACAACCCGGCTTGACTTCCCCTCGGTTCATGCACTTCAAGGACGATCCGCACATGGCGGCTTCAAACAAATGGCTGATGTCGTCAGTCGCGTATTACCTGGATTTTTTCACCGTCCCCCTGTTTGTCGGCCTGGCGCTCTGCCTGGCGCCGCTTGAGCCGCTGCAACTGCTCGCGGGCCTGCTGGCCTGGACACTGGTGGAGTATTCGGCGCATCGCTTTCTGTTCCATTCGCTGTATCGCCACGAGCACTGGACCCACCATGTGGATGTGCTGGCCTATATCGGTGTATCGAGCTGGAAAACCAGTTCCACCTTTGCGGCGTTACTGCTGCTGGCCTGGTACACCGGCCTGACCTCGGCGTTTGTCGGCGCGGTCACGGGCTACTTCTATTACATCTCGGTGCACTACGTGATGCACCGGCCGGCGCATTGGGCCTACGGGTTTATTCCAGGGTTGGTGGCCAATCACGATCTGCATCATCGCAAAGGCATCGAGAAGAACTTCGGCGTGTCTTCGCCGCTGTGGGACCATGTGTTTCGCACGTATGTTCGCGCAGACCGTGCCTGAACCGCCGCTGAGCTATTGTTTTTATCACGAATCAATCTAGCGCTGCGTACACCTGCGTTCTCAACCTTATCTACGCTCTAGCCCGTGCCAGGAGGCGCATTGAAGAGTCCATGACGGACCCACTGTCTCCTGGCGCCTGATGCCTAGGAGATAACGATGAGAAAGGAAACCCATCGCCCCCGGCCTGGGTTCGGCTGTGCGCTGTTTGGCGCGTTGCTGAGCCCCCTGGTCGTCGCGGCCCCCACGCTGTCTACGCAAATACCCTTCGATGTCACGGCGACGCCGCCGTTTTCCCTCACCAGCCTGCAAGCCAACTTCGACGAGATGTCATGGCAGACGTTTATTGCGCTGAACTGGCCGGTGCTGGCCGATGGCAAGCCCAATACCGGTGTGCAGATCGGCCAGCAGGACGCGGCCACGGTGTGGGAGAGCTACAAAGAGAGCTATCAGATTTTCCTGCCCCAAGGGCAGAAACCAGCGGCCTGGCAGGCGCCCGCCAACGTTCCGGCAGCCTGTGAGGGCAAAGGCTCGGGACGCTTGTTGCAGCAAATGGGCAAGGTGCCGGATGTGCTGGACGAGTTTATCCAACCGTTTCAAAGTGGCCCGCTGGTGGACCAGAGCGGCGTGTACACACGCAATGAAATCGTGGTCAACCAATCGATGTTCGACGGCATCGTCAACAATGGCCTGTACAGCATCCAGGGCCAGCAGGCGTTTTTTGCCGCCAGCCCGACCAATGCGGTGGCGTTCAGTTGTGGCAACCCGGCCACCAGTGACGTGGGTTCGCTGATGGTCAAGGCGTCGTGGAAGGTGCTGGACGGCAACGACCAGCCTGGCAGTTTCCATACCGTTGATGCCCTGGTGTATACGCCGGGCAACAGCGACCCGAGCAAGGGGCCGGTGGTGGCCGAGTCCTGCGTTGCCGAGCCGGTGGGGCTGGTGGGATTGCATATCGTGCACAAGACCACCAGCGCGCCGCAGTGGGTGTGGTCGACCTTCGAGCACGTCGACAATGTGCCGGAGAAAACCACGCCGCCCGCCGAGCGCAAAGGCCCGTATTTGTTCTACAACGCCAGCAGCCATGCCGAGGTCAACCAGCCGCCACCCCGGCCGTGGAACCCGGCGGTAAAGGCCACGCCATCGCAGATCGTGCGTGAAATCCCTTTGACCGACGAAACCAAGGCCCTCAACACCACCTACCAAAACCTGTTGCGCACGGTTAATCCCAATAGCGTATGGGCCAATTACCAGTTGATCAGCACCCAGTGGCCGACCCTCAGCGGCCAGCCCCCGTGCCAGATCTCGGCCACCAAGCCGTTGGGCAACCCGGCGCCGTCATTCCTCGCCAATGCCACGCTGGAGACCTATATCCAGGGCACCGTGCCCCAGGCGTCGTCGAGCTGCATTGCGTGTCACGGCAATGCGGCCACCCACGTGACGCAATCACCGCGCACCAGTTTCGCCGACTTCACCTACCTGCTCGAACGCGCCCAATCCACCGGTGTGACAAGGAGTCAGCCATGAGTACCGACCTGGACAATTTCACCGGCCTGAGCGTGGTGCTCACCGGCATCAATCAGGAACTGTTGGCGCCATCGGTCGACCCCATCGGCCTGCCCAGCACCTTTCTCGATTTCATCGGCCCACGCCTGGGGCAAACCGTGCTCAGCGCCCTGCTCGCCCAATACGCCGCGCTGGTGAGTGAGCAGAAGACTGCGCAGCAAATCGGCACGGCCATCCTGATGCAGAACGGCCAACCCGCCGCGACACAAACCGCCCAGGCAGCGCGGGCGATCATGAAGTTGTGGATGCTCGGCGTGTGGTATCAGCCGTACACCCAAGGCGCATTCCCAGTGAACGAGCAAACCGTGGTCAGTGATGAGGCCTACACCCAGAGCTGGGCGTGGAGCATCGCCCAGGCTCACCCGATGGGCTACAGCGAGTTTTTCTTCGGCTACTGGAACAGCCCGCCACCGAGCCTGGAAGACTTCACCGGGGTCACCGCCAGCCCACAGCCAGGAGCATCGTCATGAGCAGCGAACAAGCAGATGTCGTGATCGTCGGTGCGGGCCTCGCGGGCAGCATCATTGCCTACCAACTCGGCCTGGCGGGGGTGAAGGTGCTGGTGCTGGAGTCCGGCCCGGAAGTCCCGGCCAACCGTAACCAGTACCTGCAGCGGTTCTACACCGCCACGCTGAAGACCCCCGAATCGCCCTACCCGCCGGTCAGCACGCTGAGCCCGGCACGCAACCCGGCCGAACAGAACGCGCCACGGGCGACGATTGCCGACCTGATCCTGGGCTGGGACAACCCCGAGGTCAGTTACCTGGTGCAGAAAGGCCCGCTGCCATTTACCAGCACGTATGAACGGGTCGGCGGCGGCACCACCTGGCATTGGGTCGCCACGTGCCTGCGCATGTTGCCCAATGATTTCCGGATGAAGTCGCTGTACGGCGTGGGCGTGGACTGGCCCATCGGCTATAACGACCTGCAAAGCGCCTATTGCCGCGCCGAAGCGGAAATCGGCGTGGCGGCCAACGTCGCCGACCAGGCCTACCTGGGCATCACCTTCCCGACGAACTATGAATACCCGATGACCAGCATTCCGTTGTCACTGGTCGATGGCAGCTTCGTCAGCGCGGTGCAGGGCCAGTCATTCCAGGGCTTGCCGCTGGTGGTCAGCCCGACGCCGGCCGGGCGCAACTCGCAGCCGTATGCCGGGCGCCGGGTGTGCGCGGGCAATACCAACTGCACGCCGATCTGCCCGATCCAGGCCAAGTACGACGCCACGGTGACCCTGAACAATGCGCTCAACACCGGCAATGTACGGGTGCTGTACAAAACCGTGGCGAGCAAGGTCACGGTGGCAGCGGACAAGACGGTCAGTGGCATCGAGTTTATCCAGTACCAGTTGGGTGATGGACCGGCCACTGGCACGGGCGTCGCGGTCGGCCAGCGTTATGTGATCGCCGCCCATGCCATCGAGACGCCCAAACTGCTGCTCAACTCCACCAGCAGCGCCTGGCCCAAGGGTGTGGCCAACAGCAGCGGCCAGGTCGGTCGTAGCCTGGCGGACCACCCGATCTACCTGGCGTGGGGCTTGATGCCCGAAGGCAAGACGGTGTTCCCGTACCGTGGCCCGGTGGCCACCTCCGGCATCGAAAGCCTGCGCGACGGTGCCTTTCGCAGCCAGCGCGCAGCGTGGCGGATCGAGATCGGCAACGAGGGTTTCAACTGGCCGATCGGCGACCCCTACACCACCGTCGCCGACCTGATCGACGGCACCAACGTCAGCCGCACCAACCCGTTGCCAAACGCCACGGGCGCGCCCCAGGTGCTGTTCGGCACGGCGCTGGTACAGCAGCTGAACAACTTGCTCACCCGGCAATTTCGCGTGGGCTTTTTGGTGGAACAAGTCGAGGACGATCCGAACAACGCCAACTGCTACATCGTGCCGTCCAGCCAGTACCAGGACCGCCTGGGCATCCCGCGCCCGGAAATCCACTACGACCTGTCGGACTACACCAAGGAAGGTTTCAAGCAGGCGCGGATTCTCGCCAGCCATGTCATCACCGAACTGCTCGGCGCCACCGAACTGACGGCCGACATCAAGCCGGGGCTGTTTGACTACCAGGGCGAGTCGTACTCTTTCCAGGGCGCCGGCCACTTGATGGGCACCTACCGCATGGGCGCGGACCCGGCCACCTCGGTGGTCGACAAGTACCAGCGCAGTTGGGACCACAACAACCTGTTCCTGGTGGGCGACGGCGTGTTCCCCACCACCGGCACCTCCAACCCGAGCCTGACCATCGCCGCGCTGTCGATCCAGGCCGGCGACACGCTGTGCAACGACCTCAAGGCCGTCACCGTGCAGGTGCAAGCGAACCAACCATGGCAAGGCACTGGCGTGCAGATCAACGGCCCAAGCCCGCGCCTGGTGCGCTATGTCAGCGGCCAATGGCTGGCCAGCCCGGTCGGCGGCATGGTCGATGGCAATGGCAGTCCGGGGTTGATCGCCAAGGCGGGCTACACCCTGCCCGGTGCCAATGAAGGGGCGCTGATTGGGCGTGTGGGCAACAGTGGCGCGCCATTTCTGGTGGGGGATCTGGCCGAGATTCCGCCGGGGCAGACCGGGGAATTGCAGCTGTGCATCAACGATGACCTGGAGGGGCGGTATGGGATTGGGCTGGGGGATAATCAAGGTGCGCTGACGGTGCGGGTCGAGTTCGGTACCGCGTAAACAACCAGGGCTGCGAGCGTGGTCAGCTCGCAGCCCTGGTGCCCTCAGGCACTCGGCATGCAGGTCCTTGACGCTTCACATTCTGTAGCTATGGTCACGTTCATCCCCGTCCAGCTGTTTCTTTTCTTGCTTGGTCAGCGGCTCTTGCAGGTCTATATAGCGCTCACGGACACGCTGCTCCATTTCACGCACATACGGTTCATCCTCGATAGCGACCATGAACAGCCGAAGGGGCAGCGCGCCGGTCTCGCCACTGCCCAGGATCCGCAGCGCGTCATCAATGGTGTCGAACGGCTCACCGATCTGCGAATTGGCGTCACACAGGCCAAAACTGATAAAGCTCGCCCAATCCCAACCCGTCTCGCGCACGTCGACGGGCAGGTAGGTGCCATCCGGGTTTTTGCCCGCTGTGAGCAACAGTTGCTCCAACGCTTGAGCAGAGCTGACCGTTGGAACCGCAGTGGCCAATTGCAGGTTCGCAGACTCATGGTAGAACAGGTAGTAACCGCCCCGCGGCAACTTGGACAGCTTGGGTAGCTGGCCTTTTTTGCTGCCCACATCGGCGACCCAGTCCTTGGCCCGCTTGGCCTGCAAAAGCACGGCTTTGCGACAGATCAGGCCACCGATATTCAACGAGATAATGACGCCAAGGTCGGCCCCTAAACGGCTTTCTTCCGGCTTGCCCGCCAGTTGCAGCGTGCCAAGGAAAGACTGGGACATGGGGTAGCCGAATTTTGGAACCTGTTTGGACGCCCAGTTCCCAAGCCAGTGTTCGACGTAGGCACTGAACCGGCCGTTCAACAGGTCCTCAATGGCCGCTGCGCTGTTCAGAAACCTGGCCATTTCCTGTTGGCACTGAAACATCGCCCAGTAGATCGCCCAGAGCACATCGATGGACAGGTGGGTGGGTGAAGTCGCCAATTGACTCAGCAGTTGCCACTGATCGGCAGTGTGACCACATTGCAACAGCTGACGGGCGGGGTCGCGTTGCATGTTTGCCGCAGCCAGCCTGGCGCTGGCCGCGACAATATTGGGAAAGCCGCCCGTCACCGCGACGCCGAAGTGATCCCGATTGGCGCGTTCGCGAATGCCTTCGGCGCGCTTGCGCCACTTGGCATAGGCGGCCACGTCCGGTGTTTTCTGAAAGACCAGTTGCCCCAGGCAGTCGTGGGCTTGTGGCATTTTCATCTCGCGCACCAGGTCCATCACCCGAGCCAAGGTTACGGCGAAATCAGGCGCCAGCCATCCATTGCCTTTCGCAGCTGCCAACGCCTCTGTCGCGGCCAACTCGAAGTCCTTCAACTGGCGCTGGGATCTGAGAAGCGTCGCCAATAGTTCCTTGAGTTTGAGCCGTTCCTCGTGCTGGCCGGCGACGTACCGGTTGTGCTCGTCAATGTCGCGGTTGCGTTGTGCCGTGATGGCCGGCTCATCGAAAGCCAGGATCGCTTGCTCATGCTGGAGCCGGGCGGCCTTGAGCTCAACGGACGCCTGATGCGTATCCAACGGGCTGAGCAGCCAACCGAAGCCGTGCCCTTCACCTTTCTGCCGATCAAACTGCTGTTGGCACTTGTGCACGCACGCCTGGGTCGGAGCCAAGGCTTCGGTGCGCTCCCTTTCGGCGCTGCGTAAACTCAGGCGGTCGATAGCGGCAATGCTGGCTTGAGCCTGGCGGATTCGCTCGGACAACACCGTCAGGGTCTGGCTGAGCGCAAGGGAAAAGGTGTTGCTCTGGACCCTGACATCTTTACGGGGCGACGTTTGGAGCATGGTCATGAATGACTTCCTGGTCGAACGATCTGCATGCGCAATAGTAACCATACGGGTGCCGAAGTCGACATTGCTTGCACACCCGCAACAGTCCTTTGTCATCATCGCCATTGATAGCCCCCTAACGAAACCCCTATGCTAGAGGGCTGATATCGCGCTTATATCATTCGCAATGATAGTTACCTTCGCTTCATTCGATTCGTGACATACCCCCTCGCCGCGCATGATCCGCCCATCTCAAATACATTGGCGGATGCACCTCATGGAACAGTCACTCAAACATTTGCGCTTGCCCCTGGCGATTCTGGCCGTGGCGGTGATGAGCGCGTGCGGCAAGACCCCGGACCAAGCGGCCGCCATGCCTGCGGCAAAAGTCAGCGTGGCCAAGGTGCTGGAACAACCGGTCAACGAGTGGGATGAGTTCACCGGCCGTCTGGAAGCGCCGGAAACGGTGCAGATCCGTCCTCGGGTTTCTGGCCAGATTGACCAAGTCGCTTTCACCGAAGGCGCTTTGGTCAAGAAAGGCGACCTGCTGTTCCAGATCGACCCGCGTCCGTTCCAGGCTGAAGTGCGCCGCCTTGAAGCCCAGTTGCAACAGACCCGCGCCGCTGCCACTCGCAGCGACAACGAAGCCCAACGCGGCGAGCGCCTGCGCCAGAGCAATGCAATCTCCGCCGAACTGGCCGACTCGCGCACCACCGCCGCCCAGGAAGCCCGCGCCGCTGTCGCCGGCATCCAGGCGCAGTTGGATCTGGCCAAGCTGAACCTGAGTTTTACCCGCGTGACCTCGCCGATCAGCGGCCGCGTCAGCCGTGCCGAGATCACCGCCGGCAACCTGGTGACCGCCGATGTCACCGCGCTGACCAGCGTGGTGTCCACCGACAAGGTCTACGCCTACTTCGACGCCGATGAGCGCGTGTACCTCAAGTACACCGAACTGGCGCGCCAGGGCCGCCGTGGCGCAACCACCCCGGTGTACCTGGGCCTGTCGAATGAAACCGGCAACCCGCACCTGGGCCAGATGAACTTCGTCGACAACCAGGTCAACCCGGCCACCGGCACCATCCGTGGTCGCGCCGTGTTCGACAACAGCAAGGGCGAATACACCCCGGGCCTCTACGCACGCCTGAAGCTGGTGGGCAGCGGCACCTACTCCGCCGTGCTGATCAACGATGAAGCCGTGGGCACCGACCTGGGCAAGAAGTTCGTGCTGGTGATGGACGGCGACAAACCGGCCTATCGCGCCGTGGAACTGGGGCCGAAGATCGAAGGCTTGCGCATTGTGCGCAGCGGCCTGAACAAGGACGACACGATTATCGTCAAGGGCTTGCAGCGCGTGCGTCCAGGCTCGCCAGTCGCGCCGGAAACCATTCCGATGGCCAGCCAGGAAACCCTCGCCGCCTTGGCCCAACAACGACAAGCGCTTGAAGCCAGCAACCTGGAACAAGTGGCGCCGGATAAAGCCGCGCCCAAACTGGCCAGCGTCGCGACTCCACGCGGTTAAGGGATACGACTCAAGATGAATTTTTCCAAGTTCTTCATTTCGCGGCCGATCTTCGCAGCAGTGCTGTCGCTGTTGATCCTGATCGCCGGCGCGATTTCGCTGTTCCAACTGCCGATCAGCGAATACCCCGAAGTGGTGCCGCCGACTGTGGTGGTGCGCGCCAACTTCCCCGGCGCCAACCCCAAGGTCATCGGCGAAACCGTGGCCGCGCCGCTGGAGCAGGCTATCACTGGCGTCGAGAACATGCTGTACATGTCCTCGCAATCCACCGCTGACGGCAAACTGACCCTGACCATCACCTTCGCCCTGGGCACCGACCTGGACAACGCGCAGGTGCAGGTGCAAAACCGTGTGACGCGGACTCAGCCAAAACTGCCCGAGGAAGTGACACGGATCGGTATCACCGTGGACAAGGCCTCCCCCGACCTGACCATGGTGGTGCACTTGACCTCCCCGGATCAGCGCTACGACATGCTGTACCTGTCCAACTACGCCATCCTCAACATCAAGGATGAGCTGGCCCGCTTGGGCGGCGTGGGCGACGTGCAACTGTTCGGCATGGGCGATTACTCCCTGCGCGTCTGGCTCGACCCGAACAAGACCGCCTCACGCAACCTGACCGCCACCGACGTGGTGACCGCGATCCGTGAGCAGAACCGCCAAGTGGCGGCCGGTGCCCTGGGCGCGCAGCCTGCGCCGAGCGACACCAGCTTCCAGTTGTCGGTCAATACCCAAGGCCGTCTGGTGACCGAGGAAGAGTTCGAGAACATTGTGATTCGCGCCGGCGCCAACGGTGAAATCACGCGCCTCAAGGACATCGCCCGGGTTGAACTGGGGTCCAGCCAATACGCGCTGCGCTCGCTGATCGATAACCAGCCTGCCGTGGCGATTCCGATCTTCCAGCGCCCCGGCTCCAATGCCATCGACATCTCCAACGATGTGCGCGCCAAGATGGCCGAGCTGAAAAAGAGCTTCCCGGCGGGCATGGACTACCGCATCGCCTATGACCCGACGATCTTTGTACGTGGTTCCATCGAAGCGGTCGTGCATACCCTGTTCGAAGCGCTGATCCTCGTGGTGCTGGTGGTGATCCTGTTCCTGCAGACCTGGCGCGCCTCGATCATTCCGTTGGTGGCGGTGCCGGTATCGTTGATCGGTACCTTTGCGGTGATGCACCTGTTCGGCTTCTCGCTCAACGCGCTGTCGTTGTTCGGCTTGGTCTTGGCCATCGGCATCGTGGTGGATGACGCCATCGTGGTGGTGGAAAACGTCGAACGTAATATCGAGCTGGGCCTGGAGCCGTTCCCTGCGACTGAAAAAGCCATGAGTGAAGTGACCGGCCCGATCATCGCTACAGCGTTGGTGCTGTGTGCCGTGTTCATTCCCGCCGCGTTCATCAGTGGCTTGACCGGGCAGTTCTACAAACAGTTCGCCTTGACCATTGCAATCTCGACGGTGATCTCGGCGTTCAACTCGCTGACCCTGTCCCCAGCCCTGGCCGCCGTGTTGCTGCGCGGTCACGACGCACCGAAGGATCGCTTCTCGAAGTTCCTCGACAAGCTGTTCGGCGGCTGGCTGTTCCGTCCGTTCAACCGCTTTTTCGAAAAGGCCAGCCATGGCTATGTGGGTACCGTACGCCGGGTGATTCGCGGCAGTGGAATCGCGCTGTTCGTGTACGCCGGCCTGATGGTGCTGACCTTCTTCGGGTTTGCCCACACGCCGACCGGTTTCGTGCCGGCTCAGGACAAGCAATACCTGGTGGCCTTCGCCCAACTGCCCGACGCCGCGAGCCTGGACCGCACCGAAAACGTGATGAAGCGCATGTCGGAGATCGCCCTGAAACAGCCTGGCGTGGAAGCTGCGATTGCTTTCCCTGGCCTGTCCATCAACGGCTTCACCAACAGCCCGAACAGCGGCATCGTGTTCGTGACCTTGAAACCGTTCGATGAGCGCAAAGACCCGAGCATGTCCGCCGGAGCGATTGCCGGCGCGCTGAATGGCCAGTACGCCAACATCGAAGAAGCCTACATGGCGATCTTCCCACCGCCGCCGGTACAAGGCCTGGGCACGATCGGCGGGTTCCGCCTGCAGATCGAAGACCGGGGCAACCTGGGCTATGACGAGCTGTACAAAGAAGTGCAGAACGTGATCACCAAGAGCCACGGCGTGCCGGAGCTGTTTGGCCTGTTCACCAGCTACACCGTCAATGTGCCGCAAGTCGATGCCGCCATCGACCGCGAAAAGGCCAAGACCCACGGCGTGGCGATCAGCGACATCTTCGACACCCTGCAGGTCTACCTGGGTTCGTTGTATGCCAACGACTTCAACCGCTTCGGGCGCACCTATCAGGTCAACGTGCAGGCTGAGCAACAGTTCCGCCAGGACTCCGACCAGATCGGCCAGCTGAAAGTGCGCAACAACAAAGGCGAGATGATCCCGCTGGCGACCTTTATCAAGGTCAGCGACACCTCGGGCCCGGACCGCGTGATGCACTACAACGGTTTTATCACCGCTGAAATCAACGGCAACGCCGCACCGGGCTACAGCTCCGGCCAGGCCCAGGCCGCGATTGAAAAACTGTTGAAGGATGAACTGCCCAACGGCATGACCTACGAGTGGACCGACCTGACCTATCAGCAGATCCTCTCGGGCAACACCGCACTGTTCGTGTTCCCGCTGTGCGTGCTGCTGGCGTTCCTGGTACTGGCTGCTCAATACGAGAGCTGGAGCCTGCCACTGGCGGTGATCCTGATCGTACCGATGACGCTGCTGTCGGCCATTACCGGGGTGATCATCTCGGGCGGCGATAACAACATCTTCACCCAGATCGGCCTGATCGTACTGGTGGGCCTGGCGTGCAAGAACGCGATTCTGATCGTCGAGTTCGCCAAGGATAAACAACAGGAAGGCCTCGACCCGCTCGCCGCCGTACTGGAAGCCTGCCGCCTGCGTCTGCGGCCGATCCTGATGACCTCGTTCGCCTTCATCATGGGTGTGGTGCCGCTGGTGTTGTCCAGCGGTGCCGGTGCCGAGATGCGTCATGCCATGGGCGTGGCGGTGTTCTCGGGGATGATCGGGGTGACCTTCTTCGGTCTGTTGCTGACGCCAGTGTTCTACGTACTGATCCGTCGCTATGTGGAACGCAGCGAAGCGCGCAAAGCGGCCAAGGCCTTGAAGCTGGAGACACAGCAATGAGTGTGAAAGTATTCCTGCCGAGCTTGCTGGTACTGGCGCTGAGCGCCTGTGCCGTCGGCCCGGACTATAAAACCCAGACCCCGGAGGCGGCGAACATCACTGCCGCCGCGGACGCCAAGCAGTATGACCATGCCAAGTTCGAAGGCATCTGGTGGCAGCAGTTCGAGGACCCGACGCTTAACCAGTTGGTCACGCAGTCGCTGCAAGGCAACCGTGATCTGCGCGTCGCCTTTGCCCGCCTGCGTGCGGCTCGGGCGATCCGCGATGACGCCAGCAATGACGCCATGCCGACCATCACCAGCCGCGTCAGCAGTGACCAGGGCAAGGGCCAGATCCCCGGCCAGACCACTCGCCGGGTCAAGACCGAGCGTTACGACCTGGGCCTGGACATGGCCTGGGAACTGGACCTGTTCGGCCGCATCCAGCGCAACCTGGAAGCGACCGACGCCGACCAGCAGGCCGCCGAAGCCGACCTGTACCAACTGCAAGTCAGCATGATTGCCGAACTGGTGGACGCCTACGGTCAACTGCGCGGCGCGCAACTGCGTGAAAAGATCGCCCTGGACAACCTGAAGAACCAGCAGGAATCGCGCACCATCACCGTCAGCCTGCGGGATGCCGGTGTGGGTGACCAACTCGACGTGGAACGTGCCGACGCACGCCTCGCCGCCGTTGAAGCCAGCGTGCCGCAACTGCAGGCCGAACAAGTGCGCGAGCGTAACCGCATCGCCACCCTCCTCGGCCAGCGTCCGGACAAACTCAGCGTGGACCTGAGCCCCAAAGACTTGCCGGCGATTGCCAAGGCACTGCCCATCGGCGACCCAGGCGAACTGCTGCAACGTCGCCCAGACATCCTCAGCGCCGAACGCAAACTGGCCGCCGCCACCGCGCGCATCGGCGTGGCCAAGGCCGACCTGTTCCCACGGGTCAGCCTCAGCGGCTTCCTCGGCTTTACCGCCGGGCGCGGTTCGCAGATCGGCTCCTCGGCAGCGAATGCCTGGGCCCTTGGCCCGAGCATCACCTGGGCCGCGTTCGACCTGGGCAGCGTGCGCGCTCGACTGCGTGGCGCCGACGCCGAAGCCGATGGCGCCCTGGCAACCTACGAACAGCAAGTGTTGCTCGCCCTGGAAGAATCCGAGAACGCCTTCAGTGACTACGGCAAGCGCCAGCAACGCCTGATCTCGCTGATCCGTCAAAGCGAATCCAGCCGCGCCGCCGCCGACCTCGCCGCCATCCGCTACCGCGAAGGCACCGTGGACTTCCTCGTCCTGCTCGACGCCCAACGCGAACGCCTCGCCGCCGAAGACTCCCAGGCCCAGGCCGAAGTGGACCTGTATCGCGGGATTGTGGCGATCTACAAGGCGCTGGGGGGTGGGTGGAAGCCGGACACGGTTGTAGCAACGGCGAAGTGATGTAAAGAGCTCCTTTGGTTGGTCGCATCCAGCCAATTTTTAGCCCTGTGGCCTGTTTGGTCATGGGGCTTTTTTTGTTTGGTGGTTGAAGAACGACATTTGCTGAGCAGTACTTTATTCACGCAACCAAAGAACAAAAAAGTAGGTCAAGAAAAGCACATCGATAAACAATATCCACAGAATCAGGTTTTTAAGCCAACGAGGAAATTCCTGAACCTGCCGCCAATCTATAAGACCGCGTTTCAAGAATCGCTTTGGTAGTAACACGGCTACGCTGATCGCACATAGCCGCATCATTCGTGCTCGCGGCGAGTTCCCCCAATACTGAGCGTGAAATACGACAAAACTGCATTTATCCAGGAGTCGCTCCATGTGTTCCAGCCGTCGGTAGGCAAGGAAGACACCTAGTAATAAGGCGACAAGTGCTAAAACACACAGTATTAATTCAAACCCGAAAATGACGTGAGGACTTAAGAGGCCTTCAATATTCATAGAGTTTTTCCCCCACTGCTTCTCCACCCCAACTGCCAAGTGCAGCCCCCGCGATGCCCCCTGTCGTTCCACCGATTAAACGCATATGGCTGAGACACTTGCAGCTCCGTCGAATGAAAAGGGGGCTGCAAAATGTAAGTTCGCTCAGTGGCACTGTCGTGGTTTAGCCGGGTGAATTTGCCTGCCATCTTTCACTTTAGGAAAGGGGCTACACGGGGAATTCCGGTATCTGTCAGGCGTTGCACATAGTGGACGTAACGTGCGTTATCAGCATCGGAGATGCTGTTCGCATCCAGCCATTTTTGAGAAGCGCAATAAGACATTCAGGAAGCGCCTGTCTCGTAAAGTCGAATTTTCCGACATTAATCACAGATAACAAATCTTTACTCTCCGGGCTTTCGCGTCCAGGAGTGAAAGGGATGACTTCCAGCTTATTACCGAGCGCTTTTTTCGATCACAGCCGCCACACCCTGAAGGTTCGCAACGTCAACGCCCACCTCGACGTCCTGGCCTTCAAAAGCCAGGAACGCCTAAGCGAACCGTTCGCCTACCACATCGAATTCACCAGCACCGAGCGCGACCTCGCCGCCGAAACCCTGCTCGGCCAGCACGCACGCTTCAGCCTGCACGCCCCGGCGCAAAAACTGCCCCTGCTGGGGCTGACGCCGCCCCCCATCAAGCCCCTGCGTACCCTGCGCGGCGTGGTCACCGGCTTCAGGCGCCAGTGCGGCTCCAACGACCAGGCCAGCTATGAAATCACCCTGCAGCCACGCCTGGC